>CALVJM010000009.1 GCA_944332155.1 uncultured Bacilli bacterium | reverse complement strand
GTGTTCAAGATGATGAACCAACTTATTTAGAATATTACAAAAAGGTTTATGAATTATCAAAACAAGATATTAAACGTATTTATGATTATCTAGATGTTCGTTTTGATCTTTGGTATGGTGAAATGGATTCTCGTCCTTTTATTACAACTGTTGAAAAAATATTAGAGGAAAAAGGATTGTTAGAAGATAGTCAAGGAGTTAAAATTGTAGATGTTAAAGAAGAATCAGATACAAAAGAATTACCACCATTAATTTATAAAAAAAGTAATGGAGCTTATTTATATGGTTCTACTGACATGGCAACGATTTATCAACGTGAACAAGACTTCCATCCTGACTATATTTTATATATTACAGACTTAAGACAAAGTCTTCACTTTACACAAGTATTTAGAGCTAGTTTAAAATCAGGGATTACTGATGCTAAACTAGAACATTTAGGATATGGAACAATTAATGGTTTAGATGGAAAACCATATAAGACAAGAAGTGGAAAAACACCAAAATTAGATGATTTATTTAAAGATGTAGAACAAATATTTATATCTAAAAAAGAAGATAATAAAGAATTAAGTCAAGAAGATCGTAAAAAGATTGTAAACTCTATTTTAAAGTTTGCTGATTTACAGAATAGTCGTGAAAAAGATTATATTTTCGATATTAATAAGTTTTCAAATGTGGTAGGAAAAACTGGTCCTTATGTGTTATATACTTATTTACGAATTCATAAAATTTTAAAAAATGAAAATAGAGTACATAATTTAAGCAATATGGTATATAATGAAGAAGACCGTAACTTAAGATTAAAGTTAATCGAATTAAATCGTGCGGTCATGACTGCCTTCCAAGAAAGAAAACCACATTACATTGTTGATTATATTTATCAACTAGCCCTTCTTACCAATACTTTTTATCAAAATAATCATATTCTCGGATTAGATGACGAGACAAAAAAAGAAGATTGGTTATATATTTTAAATTTAACAAGTAAAATTTTAAAAGAAATGCTTAATCTAGTAATGATTGAGATTCCTGAAAATATGTAAATAGTAGGAGAGGATTTTTATGAAATTAAAAAATATGTCTTTAGAAGAAATTCAAATTTTATCTTATACGGACTTATCTTATATGATTTTAAAAGAAAATAAAAAACCAATGACAACATTAGAAATATTTAAAGAAATTTGTTCATTATTAAACTATAGTGAAGACGATTATGCGGATAAGATTGGTGATTATTATACTTCATTAAGTTTAGATAAACGTTTTCTAATGTTAGATAGTGGTGCTTGGGATGTACGTGATCATCATTCTATTGATATGAACGTTGAACATGAAGCTACTGAAGATGAGGATGAAGAAGAGGAAGAAATCATTGAAGAATCTACGGATGTAGAAGAAGCTTTAAATGAAGAAATTGAAGATGATATGGATACACCTATCGATGATGATACATTAGAAGCTGATGATGATTTAGAAGATTTAAATATCGTTGTAGATGAAGATTTAGAAGATGAGTAATCATTTAGAATAATGTTATATATTTATAATGTAAAAGAATCTACCTTGTGTAGATTCTTTTATGGTCTTATTATTTTTATGTCATCAATAATAGAAATAATAGTCGAAGGTGTATTATCTTCTACTGTACCTTCAACAACATTTAAAGGTGTATTTTCAAACTGGTTGATTATTTCTGTAGTGTTAGAACAAGGACTTTGACCGGAAATATTACATGAAGATGCGAGTAGTGGACCTGTTTCTTGGATAATAGATTGTAAAAATTCATTGGTAGTGATTCGCACGCCGAAATCTTGACGAGAAAAACCCTTGGAAATACAAAAGTCCTTATTTAATTTTACAATAAACGTATATTTTCCTGGTAATTTAGTTTCGATTAACTGTTCTTTTTCTAATGTTAATTTTTCCACACATTTCTTTAAATATTCTTTGTTTTCCACAATAATAGAAATTCTTTTATCTAATGGACTTTGTTTTAATTGATTAATTCTTGTTTCGTTTTCTTTACTCATGATTGCCATAATTCCAAAAACAGTATCGGTCTTAATTGCCCAAAGTTCATTTTGTTTTAAGCTTTGAATAATTTCATGACAATCTTTTTCTGTCCATATTTTCATTTCCATCACCTTTATTTATTTTATCACAAATAAAAAAATTATGTTATAATAATCACGTTGGTGATTTTATGAAATATATTTATCAAGGTAAATCAATATTAGAATATCTCAAAGACCAAGGTATTAAAACGAATCAGGAACGTATGAAAATGGCAACTGATATTCTGTTATTTCACTTAAATAATCCTACTTTAACGTATGAAGAAGCTGTTGATGAATTTTTAAATCATTATCACTCATCTAATAAAAACGAAACAACATCAAAAAGAAATAAAATGTCCCTATATTATCGCGAGGTACCTTTAATTCAATATTTGGAAAATAACTGTGAACAAGATTTGCCAACTAAAGACGATCAAATAGAATGTATGCGTTCTATTAAACACTATTTGAAAACCAACCAAGATAATATCCCATTAGATTACAAAATTGATCAATATTTTGAACTTTATTACGAAAAATTTCTACATAAAAGAAAAAGCTATCAATTATCTTATCGTGGATATCCTGTAACAGATATTTTAAAAGAATATTATCCACAATATACGTCATATCAAGTTTCTCGTTGTAAAAGTAAAATAATTCAATATTTAGATAGAATAAAAGAAAATACGATGGATTATAGTGATGATGAACTAATAGAGTATGCGTTTAACTATTATTTTCACATTGATTTATCTAGTTATAAACCTATAAGAAAGCGTTGATACTTTCTTTTTTTTCGGAATTATTATATAATGATAAAGGTGATAAAACATGTTTGAAAATTTAGGAAATCGTTTACAAAACGCTATGGATAAAATTCGTGGTTATGGAAAAATAACAGAAGCTAACGTAAGTGAAGTTACACGTGAAATTCGTCTTGCTTTACTAGAAGCAGATGTTAACTATACCGTAGTGAAAGAATTTATCGCAAATGTAAAAGAAAAAGCACTTGGTGAAGAAGTAACTAAAAGTTTAAAACCTGGAGAACAATTTGTAAAAATTGTTAAAGACGAATTAGTAGAATTACTCGGTGGAAATGCGGAGGAAATTAATACTAAAGGAAATCCAGCAACGTTAATGTTAGTTGGTTTACAAGGTAGTGGTAAAACGACAACGATTGCTAAACTAGCTAATCTTTTACGCAAGAAATATAAAAAGAAACCATTATTAGTGGCTTGTGATGTTTATCGTAAAGCGGCAATTGATCAGTTAAAACAATTAGGAAAAGAATTAAATATTGAAGTGTATGATGAGGGTACTGGTAATCCAGTAAATATTAGTGAACATGCGATTCAATACGCAAAAGAAAATGGATATGATTATGTTTTAATTGATACAGCAGGACGATTACACATTGATGAAGAATTAATGGATGAGTTAAAAAGAATTAATGAAGCCATAAAACCACAAGAAATAATTTTGGTATTAGATAGTATGGTTGGACAAGATGCGGTTAATGTTATTCAAGGATTTAATGATTTATTACCATTAACTGGTGCGATTTTAACAAAGTTAGATGGTGATACACGCGGTGGTGCTGCCTTATCGATTCGTCATTTAACTCATGTTCCTATTAAGTTTATTGGTACTAGTGAAAAACTAGATGGACTTGAAATGTTCCATCCCGAACGTATGGCTACTCGTATTTTAGGTATGGGTGACATCATGACAATGCTTGAAAAAGCCGAGGAAGTAATCGATGTAGAAGAAGCAGAACTTGCTGCCAAAAAATTACAAAAGGGAAGTTTTGATTTAGAAGATTTTTTAGGATATATGAAACAAATTAAAAAAATGGGTCCACTTGAAAATCTTATAAAAATGATTCCAGGAGCAAAAAAGATGGGATTAACAAATGTTAAAATAGACCCTAAAGATATGGCACATGTAGAGGCAATTATTTTATCGATGACTCCTTATGAACGCCGTCATCCAGAAATCTTAAAAGCTAGTCGTAAGCAACGTATTGCCAAAGGATCAGCGCGTAGTGTAGAAGAGGTTAATCGTTTACTTAAACAATTTGAGCAAATGAAAAAGATGATGAAACAAATGCGTAATGGTAATTTTAAAATGCCTTTTTAAGAAAGAGAAATCTTTCTTTTTTCTTTAGTTATTTGTCTTATACCAAAAGTTTAAAGCAACATAAGATATACTAGGTAAGGGGGATTAAATATGTTATTTAATAACAGATGTTGCTGCAATCAAAGACCAATGATGATGCCAAGACAAAATATGATGAATGGTTGTGGACCAATTATTGAACCAACTACAACAAGATGTATTCAACAAGAATTTTGTCATGAAGTAAAACATGTATGTCCAATTCATACACATAAAATTAATAAACACATTTATAAACACACTTATACACCACAATATACTTGTTCTGAAGAAGATCAAATGGTTAACATCGATTGCGGTAGCTGTAGTCAATTTCAATAAAAATAAGAGTTTATCTCTTATTTTTTCTTGTTAGGTTGGTAAAAAGTTATTTTTATTTAATAAATATAAATTATATGATATGATAAAAACAGGTGATATTATGAAAGCACTTACGATTAAAGAACCATGGGCAACATTAATTATTGATGGATACAAACATTATGAATTTCGTAGTTGGAAAACAAATTATCGTGGAAAAATTTTAATACATGCAGGACTTAGTTTAGAAAAAGATATGTTGGAGAGATTTAAGAATTATCCTATTCAATGTAGTAAAGGAATGATTATTGGAGAAGCTACGCTTGTAGATTGTATTCTAGTGGATAAAAATTTGAATCAACAATTACGAGATATTGATCCTGTAGTTTATGGACAGAGTAATCATGTGGAAAAATATGCGTGGAAATTGGAGAATGTAATAAAATATGATCATCCTATTCCAGCAAAAGGAATGCTTGGATTATGGAATTATGAGAAAGATAAGTGATGATATTGACCATAAAGTTTATATTGGCGATAATGAATTATGATTATATATAAGTAAATAGATTAGAAAAAGAGCGTTAGCTCTTTTTTAGTGTAATATATTCGATATGGGGGCGGAATAGTAAATTGAAATGAGATAATAATGTGGTTGTTCGACTTAGTTTAATGATTCCTCCGCTAATAATATGTATGGTTTGATTATATTGTGTTTTACCACGGGTGTAATTGGCAAATAAACGAAGATTAGGTGATATGATACCACGATTATTTTGAATTTTATTCTCTAGCCAAGTAGGTACAAGTCCATTATGAGTATGACCTGATAGAATCAAGTTGATATGTGTGTGTTTTAATTGATAAAGTAAAAGGGGCGTGTGACATAAAAGAATTTGATAATGGTCACTAGGTGTAATTTGTAAATCTTGATAATACTGTTTTAATGTAATTGGGTTTTCTCTATGTTCTTTATTGAAGTAATAAGAATAAGGTAGTGTGATACCATAAAATTTAATAGAGTTTACAACTGTACTATCATTATCCAATAATGTAATATTGGGAATATTTTTTACAATTTGTTGTAAAAAAGATTTATCTCCTTTGTATTTTTTCTTGTTTGTCATTTGCATCAAGTCGTGATTTCCATAAATCATGACAATTGGTCCAATTAAGCTGATTTTTGTTAAAAATTGTTTTAATTCTTGTTGGGTATGTTGCTCTTCTACTTCGTTATTAGAATCCATAATGTCACCACAAATACAGATGATATCTGGATGATTGTTTTGTAAATTATGTAGAATTTGTTTTTGATATTTTTGATTTAATTGTTTACTAAAATGAATATCGGATAGTAAAGCTATTTTTGTTTCTTTTTTTATTTTGGAATGTGTAATGGTATATTTATTATTTTTAATCATAAGTTCTCCTTTAATGAAAATATTCTTCTAATGTTAAGTTTTTTTGATAGAGTGTGGTTGCTAGTTCTACTCCGACATAACGATAATGCCAGGGTTCATATTTAAATCCTGTAATATGTTCTTTTCCTTTTGGATATCGTAAGATAAAGCCATAGTGATGTGCGTTCTCACTCATCCAAGTGAATTCTTCACTTTCTTCAAATAAATTATAGTCTAAATTAGATCCCATGACGTCAATAGCTAAGCCTGACTGATGTTCCGAGTGTCCAGGACGTGCTGAACATAAATCGGCATACTTTTTTCCTTTGGTATCTACATAGTGTTGATAGAGTTTCTTTTGGTAATCATAATCACGATATGCGGAAACCCCAATAATTCGATAGCCTAAAGTGCTTGCTTCTTTGCTTAAGCGTTCGAAAGAAAGACGTGCTTCTTTTCGTAAGTATTTCTCGTCATAAGCATATTGGTTACTGATAACTTCTAAGTCTTTGGGAATGTAATGACTAGATAATTGATGATTCTTATTTACTAAGACATGTATCGATTCTGGATTCTTAATGGGTTTAATTTGGTAATAAAACTTAGTAAATAAGGGTTTATCATAACGTATGGAAAGACATAGTAGGATAAAGATAATAATACAAAGTTCCTTTTTCATTATACCACCACTATAGTATATGTGAAAATAGAAAAAAAGGACTATTGTCCCTTTTCAATGTAATAGTGATAGTATTCTTCAAAAGAAAGCCCTTCTTGTTTAATTTGTTTAGCTGCTTCTACACCGACATAGCGATAGTGCCAAGATTCGTAATTGTATCCTGTGATATATTGGTTTTCTTTAGTGTATCGCATAATAAATCCATATTCATGCGCATGTTCTTGTAACCATGTATATTCTTCGGTTTGTTCAAAATCTCTGCCTTTGGGATCTTGAGCAACCATATCAATCGCAAGTCCAGATTGGTGTTCCGAGTGCCCTGGATGAGCGGCATAGTTTTCCGCGTAAGTATCACCATAGTTATTCTTGTATTCTTGATAAATTTCTTCTTGAGCACTATAACTACGATAGGCACTATTAACTTTATAATAGTATCCTACTTTACTAGCTTCATTTATCATTTGTGAGAAATGAAGAGCTGCTTCTTTGGTTAGGTAATGATTATCGTCATCAATTGCTTGTAAATCATTTGGGGTATAAGAAGCATCTAATTGATAATATTTATTAATGAGTATAAGATTTCCTTTATTAGTATCGGCTGTTTTTACGTTGGTATAAAATTTAGCATCAATCCCACAGTTTACACGTTTAATAATTTCTTGATAAGAAAGATCAGGATATTTATTTTTATAATCTAAATAGCGAGATAGTTTTTCTTTAATAAAATATGGTGTTTTTACAATGTTTAGTAAATCATCTGAATAGGGAATAGATGTTTGATCGATATCTTGATTTACTAGTAGAATAATATCATCTATATTTTTAGGCCCTTGATAATTTAAGTAACGTTTAAAATAATCACTTTTATAATCTTTGTGATTCATGATTTGTGGTATTTGAGGATTGTAATCTAGAGATATTATGGTTTCAATCTGTTTCTCTGTTCCTTTGTCTAAGATAATTTGAACTTGTTTTTCAGTATAGCCCTTTTGTAGTAATTTGTATTTAGGAGATTGGCGATACTGATATTCTTGATATTTATAGTATCCTAAAAAACAAAGTCCAATTAATAATAAAATAATAATACACGCTTTTATAATCATTTTCATTTTTCCACCACCTCTATTATACTATAAAAAAACAGATTAGAAAAACTAATCTGCAAGATAATAGGCATAATATTCATCATAGGTGATTCCTAATTCATGAATTTTAGTTGCTGTTTCAACACCTACATAGCGATAGTGCCAAGATTCATAATCATATCCAGTAATATCTTCTTTATCTTTTGGATATCGCATAATAAATCCATATTCATGTGCATGTTTTTGTAGCCATTTGAATTCATCGGTATTTTCAAATTCATTCATATTACTATTATAAGTAACGATATCTAGAGTAAGACCGGTTTGATGTTCTGAATGTCCAGCACGAGCTGCAACACTATCGGCCCATTCTTCACCTTGGCTTTTCGCATATTGGTTCCAAAGTTGATCTTGGAAATTATAATCACGATAAGCAGACGTAATGATTAAATATAAATCTTCTTTTTTAGCGGCATTATACATGGAAATATATTTTTGATAAACTTCATTAGATACTTCGTTATCACCATAACAATATTGTACTGATATATCTGTAAGATCTTTTGGAGCAAAATCTTTTGGTAATTGGTTATATTTATTGACTAATATGAGTTCACCTTTACTTGTATCGGTTTGTTTTACATCAGTATAGTGGTCTTCATTGGCTCTAACATTAACCATAGCTACCGCATGAGTGATTGTTTGATCAGAATCTTCTGTATAATAGTCAATGTAAGTTTTTAAGTTTTTAAACATAAAATATTTTTCATTAATAAAGTCATCATATAATTTGTTATATTTCATTTCTAATAATTTATCAATTTCTTTATCTTTTAATTTTTTAGTAATGGTGGTTATTTCTTTTTCATTGTAACCAGCTTTTTCTAATTTATATGGATAACTATTGATTAGATTGTAGTATCTGATTCCGCCAAAGATGGCCGCAATCACAATGACAAGTGCAATAAGCGCATAAATTACGCCTTTTTTTAGTTTTATTTTTTTGTGGTAATAAACTGTTCCACCAGTTTGATTTATTCTTCTACTTTCCATAACATCACCTTAATCTTATTATATCATTAACACTCAAAAAAACAATCCTTTATTATGAAATATAAATAATTGTTCATACTATAATTAGTATTTACAGAAGGTGATAAAAAATGTATGTATTTGGTCAGTGTTTAAAAGTTTTTTTGGCCCGTATATTAGATGTTTCTTTAGGAACGGTACGAACTATGATTACGGTAAAAGGAAATCGTTTGTTAGCCTCAAGTGTTGGGTTTGTGGAAGTTTTAATTTGGTATGTGATTGTCAAAGAAGTGTTAAATACTACGGAAAATAGTTTATGGTTAGGGATAGCTTATGCGTTAGGTTTTGCGGCAGGAACGTATTTAGGATCTTATATATCAGAAAATTATATTCGTGGAAATTTTGGTGTTCAAGTTATTACCAGTAGTCCAATTGAACAATTAGTTAGTGTTTTGCGTTCTGAAGGGTATGGCGTTTCTGTGATTGATGTAAAGAGTGAATTAGAAGAAGATAAACATTTATTGTTTTTAGAAATTAATAAACATCGTTTTTCAGATTTACACCAATTATTAAAGAAATTAGATCCAAAAGCTTTTGTTGTAGTCAATGAAACAAAGTTTGTTCAGAATGGATATATTAAGTGAGTCATAAGAATTTTGAATAACAGTTTTGTAATTGATTGATAAGTTTTTTTAATGAGAAGATATACCACAGAGACAATAAAATGTGAAATTTTGGTAGTTTGGTTAGTGGGAATAGTGTAAACAAAAAAATAAAATACATATAATATTACATCCGTCCATGAATATTAAAATTTTGAGAAACATGAAATATTCTATTACGCAAAATAAAAAAAAATAAAAAAATGCGTAATAACATGATATAATAGTTCCAGGAGATGATAGGTTTGAAAATAATTAAAAGAGATCATTATTTGTCAAAATTGAAAAATGTAATTGGAACACCAGATATAAAAGTGATAACAGGAGTAAGGCGTTGTGGTAAATCTAAATTGTTAGATTTACTAAAAAAATATATTAAAGAAAATATAAACAATTATAATATAATACATATTAATTTTAATATAAAAAAATATGAACACTTAAAAGACTGCGATAATCTTTATAATTATATTAATGAACATTATGAAAAAAATAAAACTAATTTTGTTTTAATAGATGAAGTTCAGATGTGCAACGATTTTGAAAAAGCAATCAATTGGATTCATGCAGAAGAAAAATATGATATTTATGTAACTGGTTCAAATGCATTTTTATTAAGTAGTGATTTAGCCACATTATTTACTGGTAGAACTTTTGAAATTAAAATGTATCCATTCTCATTCAAAGAATTTATTAAATATTATAATTATAAAGATATAGATGAAGCCTTTAACAAATATATTCTTGAAGGTGGAATGTCTGGTTCTTATTTATATAATTCTACCGAGGAAAAATATGAATATTTAAGTAATGTATATAATACTTTAATTGTTCGAGACATTACTCAAAAATATAAAATTCGTAATATCAATTTATTAGATGAATTAAATGATTTTCTAATGGATAATATATCTAATTTGATATCTTCCAGAAGCATAGCTCGAGAATTATCAAAAACAAATAAAAACGGGAAAGTAGTTAGTGACAAAACAATAAGTAGTTATCTTAAATATTTTTGTAGTGCGTTTGCATTTTATAAAATACGAAGATATGATATTCAAGGGAAAAGATACTTGGCCTCACAAGATAAATATTATTTAGTTGATCCAGCATTTAAATATGCTAGGATTGGTACAAAAAATATGAATTATGGAAGAATATATGAAAATATTGTTGCGATAGAATTGTTAAGAAGAGGTTATGAATTATATGTTGGAGTTCTTTATAATAAAGAAATTGATTTTGTAGCTATAAAAAAAGATGAAAAAATATATATTCAAGTATCAGATGATATCAGTAATGATAAAACCTTTGCTAGAGAGGTTGCTCCTTTATTACAAATTAAGGATGCTTATCCTAAAATGGTAATAGCGAGAACTAAACATGATAATTATCAATATGAG
This sequence comes from uncultured Bacilli bacterium, assembly GCA_944332155.1. Lineage (GTDB taxonomy): Bacteria > Bacillota_I > Bacilli_A > RF39 > UBA660 > Pelethosoma. The sequence goes on along the minus strand of CALVJM010000009.1, from coordinate 16,276 downwards.
GGTGTCCAAATAGTGGACATTGCAAATTGGCTATCCGAATAATTTGTTGCTAGTCTATCAAAGACATCCGTTAAAATGTAACTATAAAAGTTAAGAATTTACAATTATATTCTTTTAACACCATTATTCTAAATGGTGTTTTTATGATTAGAAAATCATAAAATGATAAAATTTAAAAACATGATTAATTTTTACTTAATGAAACAAAGTTTGATATATTAAGTGAGTCATAAGATTTTAATTTTGTCATATTTTTTAATAGAGGTGGAATATGAAAAAGAAATTAATAAGTATATTCATGATGATAATTCTTTGTTTTCCAATGATGGTTCAAGCTGAAGAGGATACATTAAAGTTAGCGGAACAAGGGAAATCAGCAATTTTAATAGAGGCATCTAGTGGAAAGATTCTTTATGAGAAGAATGCTCATGAGCGTATGGCTCCGGCAAGTATGACGAAGATGATGAGTATGTTGTTGGTTATGGAAAAGATTGATCGTGGTGAATTAAAGTGGAGTGACATTGTGACTGTAAGTGAGAATGCATCAGGGATGGGAGGAAGTCAAATTCTATTAGAAACTGGGGAACAGATGTCAGTAGAAGATTTATTTAAAGGAGTAGCGGTCGCCAGTGGAAATGATGCGGTTGTCGCCCTTGCGGAACATATTGCTGGTACGGAAGAAAACTTTGTAAAAATGATGAATGATAAAGTGAAAGAATTAGGGTTAAAAGATACTAGTTTTAAAAATCCACATGGATTAGATACCGCTAATCATTATTCGAGTGCGCATGATATGGCTATGATTGCTTTGGAATTATCAAAACATCCTGATGTATTTAAGTATACATCTATTTATGAAGATTATTTACGAAAAGATACCGATCGTAAGATTTGGTTAGTTAATACAAATAAACTGGTTCGTTTTTATGATGGTGTTGATGGTATGAAGACGGGATATACCGAAGGGGCAGGTTATTGTTTAACCGCAACAGCGAAAAAGAATGGTATGCGTTTAATTGCTGTTGCGATGGGAGAACCTGATAGTAAGACAAGAAATAGTGAAGTAACTAATATGTTAAATTATGGTTTTTCCACTTATTATACGGAAAATGTGATTACGACTAAAACAAATATTGGAAAAATTGAAGTGGATAAAGGAAAACAAAAATATGCGACGGTAATTCCAATGGAAAATGCATCTATTATTAATGAAAAGTCAGCCGAAAAGAAGAAGGCAACGTATGAGGTTCAGTTGGATAAAGTAACCGCCCCGGTAAAAAAAGGAGATAAGGTCGGAACCTTGACGTTAAAAGAAAATGGAAAAGAAACGATGACCATTGGTTTAACGATTAAAGAAGATATTTCTAAAGCTAATTTCTTAGAATTATACTTGCGTTATTTAAAAGATATGTTGGCTGGAGAAATTAATTTTAAAGGGTAAATAAGAAAAAGTTTAAAAAAAATTAAACTTTTTTTTGTGCCTGAATTTCAAAAATGGAAAAAATAATATAACCAATATCACAAATTTACTAGAACCATTTTTGAAATTGGTTAAAATAAGGCAGTTAATTTATGAAATGTGGATAATTTTTTCAAAAAAGGAAATCAAAAAGTTTTGTTGTATATAACTAGTAGGAGGGAAAATTATGAAGATTTTAAAACGTATCATGGTGCTTAGTACTATACTGTGTACTATGATAGGAATAAAAGGGGTTAAAGCGGCTTCGTATGATACAAAAGTCTCCATAGATTGGATGAGTGGTGTGTATGCGAATAGACGAGTAGATGGATTAAATTATTATAATCAAGTTGGTTTTATTTATGCGAATGGAATTCTTAGTTATTGTTTAGAATCAACAAAGTTTATTACTGAGGATGTATATCATTCTACTACTGATTTTAGTAGTAAGTTAACGCCAGAACAAAAAGAATATATTGAATTACTCGCTTATTATGGATATGGATATCAAAATCACACTGCTAAAGAATATTATATGGCTACACAAGAATTAATATGGGAATATTTAGAAGGGGTAGAAGTGTACTTTACAACAAAGTCACAAGGGCAAGGAAGTGTAATTTCGATAGAAAATTACAAACAAGAAATTTTGAGACTAGTTCAAACTCATTCGTTATATCCGTCTTTTAAAGATCAAACATTTGTCTATGACGAAGGTGTTTATTTAAGTATTAGTGATACTAATGGAGTTATCGAACGATATGAAGTTACAAGTGGCGATTCAGGATTAACTTTAGATGACCAAGGTTTTAAATTTCATACAACTGGTTATGGTAAGTATCATTTTAATCTTCGATTGAAGTCAAGAAATGATATTTCGTTTCTTTATTATGTTGGTGATTCACAAACCATTGGAAGCTTTGGGTTAAGTAACAAAAAAGAATTTTCTTTTGATATTTTATTAAAGCCACTGGCTCATAAATTACAACTTCAGAAAGTAGACCAATTCACACAATTACCAATTAAGCAAGCTGGTATAGGTTTTAAAATTAAAAATTTAGAAACAAATGAATATGTCGAAGAGGGTAGAGTATATGAGACAGATGAAAATGGCATAATAGTTACGAATAAAATAAAACGAGGTCAATATCTAATTGAAGAAGTAAAAACGGCAACTGGTTATTATGGAATACCAAACATGCAGATTACAATTGATGAAAATACGCCATTAGTGAGTAATAATTTTTATTTCGAATATGGTAATGAACCTTGGCGAAGTAGGATTCAGATAAAAAAAGTTGGTGATGTATTAGTAGATATGAATCAAGGGGTTGGTGAATATCAATCAAAAGAATTAGAAAATATAAAATTTGACGTAATTGCGATGGAAGACATTAGTGATGGTAATTATGTTTATTTTCACAAAGATGAAATTGTTGATCAATTAACTACCAATTCGTTTGGACAAGCTGTTAGTATAGATTTACCTTATGGTACTTATTGTATTAAAGAGACTGAGACACTAGATCGTTATGTATTAGAAGATGAATGTCAAAAGATTGTACTGCAGAAACCAGAAACCGAAGAAGTAGAATATGAACTTTTAGAATTAGTTAATCATCGAGTAGAAACGAAATTGTATTTAAAAAAAGAAGGTGAAAAAATAAATATCGAAAATAATCATTTTCAATACTTATTTACTCTTCTAGATAACATTACGTTTGAATTGTATGCTGGAGAAGATATTGTAGAAGATGGAAAAGTGCTCATTCAGAAAGATGAATATATTGAAAGTTATACCACTGATTCAAATGGAGAAATTATGATTACTAATTTACCTTATGGTTCATATTATGTGAAAGAAATTGTACCAAATGAATATATTGATCGTAATCATATTTATGAATTTACTTTTGATAAAGATCATATTTATCACACTTTTTCAGTTAAAAATGAGTTGAAAAAAGGAAAAATTATTCTTCATAAATTAGATAAAGAATCTAGAAAAGAATTAGAAAATGTCAAATTTGGTATATATACAAAAGATGGTCAATTGATTTACTCTGGATATACAGACTATAATGGTATATTCTCATTATCTGATTTAGCTTATGGTACTTATATTGTGAGGGAATTAGAATCTTTATCTAATTATCAAACAAATAAGCAATCATGGACAGTAGAACTTAATGATAAAACACCAATCATAGAGTTAGAAATAACTAATGAAAAAATAGAATATCCCAATACAGCTACCAATGAGAATGTAGACATTGAACGAGCATTACTTCAATCCATTTTAGTTTTCGTTTTATGCGTTGTAGTATTAAAACGTTATTTATAATTTTTCTCTTTTTATGTATAATTCCAGTATCTAGTGAACCACCTGTACATACGATAGAACCATTTTATAATTCTTCTATCACAAAGTTATATGTACCAAAATATAATCAAGAATTTTTTCTAGTTTCCTCTATTACTGGTTTAGAAAAGAATCATATATCGATGTTAAAACCTTTAACAGATTTCAATCATACAATATTATTATTTGGACACAATAATAAACAAGCTTTTCATTTTCTATATGATTTACAAGAAGGAGATGAATTAATATTACAATTAAATAATCAAAAAAAACATTATTTTGTACAGGAACGGAAGGTTATTTCTGTATTCAATAAACAATATTTAGAAATATCACCAGCTATAGAATTACGAATGTTTACTTGTACGTTAAATAAAGACACACGATATATGATCATCGCAAAACCCTAAGAACTTTCTTGTAATTTTATAAAGTCTGTTATATAATACATATAGAATAGCGGGGTGATAGTTTGAGACGGCTAAATAATAAAGGATTTGCAGTTTCGGGTGTGTTGTATCCGATTTTAGTTTTATTCTTAATGTTATTGTTAGGAGTTTTAAATATCACTTCTGCACGTAAAACTGTGTTTGATAAAACGAAAAACGATATTATTGATGAGTTAAATGACCCAAATAGTCAAAATACACCGGTGATTACAGTTATTGGTAAAGACATTACTATTTTAAATAATACCAATATTCCTGGTTTTAACTTTGACTTAAAAGATAATGTTACAGCGGTTAATTCTGCTGGAGAACCATTTACCCAAAATGAAATTATGGTTAAATCAGATCCCGAATTTAATCCGTCACGTTCTGGTACTTATCATATTATTTATACCGTAAGTGATCAATATGGAAAAAGAGCCAGTGCGAATCGTACAGTTCGTGTAGTAGATCAACAAGAACAAGCCAATTCTTGGTATTATAGTTATACAGGTTCTTATGAAAAATTAACTATACCTAAAAATGCTCTTTATCAAATTCAAGCTTGGGGTGCGAGTGGATATGGTGGCGATTTAGCTGGTAAAGGATCTTATACACGTGGTGAAATTGAACTTGCAGCTGATGAAGAATTGTTCTTATTTGTAGGTGAAGGTGGAACACGAAAAGAAAATATTTATGGAATATTAGATGAAAACTTTAATGGTGGTGGAAGTTATATTTGTAAAGATGTACGTTACACTGCTGGAGGAGCGACTGATATTCGTGTAAAAGGACCTACTACGTCCGAGAAAGAATGGAATGATACTGTAAGTTTACAAAGTCGTATTATGGTCGCAGCCGGAGGCGGTGCAGCTGGTCAGACGACGAGAGATAATAATCCAACTATTGCCGGAGGACCTGGTGGAACATTAACCAGTAAAGGTGGAAATGGATCTAGTAAAGGTAATAGTGCCAGTCAAACTACAGGATTTGCTTTAGGTATTGGAGAAAGCTATGGTTCTTTAACTACCGAATGTGGAGCTAATAATGGTTCTGCTGGTGGAGGCGGATACTATGGTGGATATGCATCAAAAAGTCCAGGAAGTAGTGGAGCTGGTGGTTCAAGTTATATTTCCGGTTTTGAAGGAAGTCCGTTGTATGCAACTAAAATCTTTAGTAATGCAACGATGATTCCTGGTGATGCATCAATGCCAAATCATACTGGAAATGGCACCATGACTGGTAATGCAGGTAATGGATATATCAAAATATTACAACTTAAAGTTGTAAATGAATAGATTTGTGATATAATACATAAAAGAAAGGCGAAGAAAAAGAGGTTTTAACTTTGAATCTCTAAGAGAGTCTATGTTTGGTGAAAATAGATAGAGGAGAAGTTAAAATGTAGCTTTGGAGCCAAGTATCTGAATAGAGTAGGATATTTCGTTACACGCGTTAAGTGTTTGAGGTAATACGAATATGTATTATAAAATAAGGTGGTACCACGTAACACACGTCCTTAAGTGATGTGTGTTTTTTTTGTAGAAAGGAATTATTATGATTGAAAAATATAAACAATATGTAGAACAATTTAATCAATCTGATTCAAGAATTGTATATAAATGGGAACATTCTCTTCGAGTCATGGAGAAAATGCAGGCACTATCAAAAGTGTTGAAGCAAAATCAACAAGATTATGAACTGGCAACTATTATTGGATTGTTTCATGATTATGGAAGATTTTATCAAGTAGAAACCTTTAATACTTATCAAGATCAAGTATTTGATCACGGAGATTATGGAGCAGAACAACTTATTCATAAACATGAATTACAAAATTTTATATCAGAAAAAGTAGATGAACAAGTAATTTATGATGCGATTAAGAATCATAATAAGTTTCAAATCGATTCTAAAATAAAAGATAAAAGCTTATTGTTCTTAAAAATGGTTCGTGATGCGGATAAATTAGATATCTTAGAAGGTATTGCCAAAGAATATATCGTATTAGAAGAAGATGACAGCGATATTACTCCAGAGGTAAAAGATATATTTTTTCAAAATCAAGAATTATTATCTTCATTAAGAAAAACAAAAAATGATCGTATTGTCAGTTTCTTATGTCTTATTTATGATTTAAATTATCAATGGTCTTATAAATATCTAGATAATCATAATATTTTAAATCAAATATTTGAACGTCTTGTACATAAAGAGATGTTTAAACCTTATTTTGAAGAATTACATAATTTTATAAATAAAGAAAAGGAAGAGTGAGTTTATGTTAGATAAAAAATATAATCCTCATATAGTAGAGAAAAATAAATATCAAACTTGGATTACCGAAGGCTATTTTACCAGTGGAGATTTAAGTAAGAAACCATATGCGATTGTAATTCCACCTCCAAATGTAACAGGTAAGTTACACTTGGGACATGCTTGGGATACAACAATTCAAGATATTTTAATTCGTTATAAGCGTATGGACGGATATGATGCTTTATGGTTGCCAGGTATGGATCATGCTGGAATTGCGACGCAAGCTAAAGTAGATGCAAAATTGCGTTCAATGGGAATTAATCCTCGTTCTATGAGTCGTGAAGATTGGCTTGAGCACGCTTGGAGTTGGAAACAAGAATATGCAGATAATATTCATCAACAATGGGCAAAATTGGGACTTAGTTTAGACTATACAAAAGAACGTTTTACTTTAGATGAGGGTCTTTCAAAAGCAGTACGTCATGTTTTTGTAACCCTTTATAACAAAGGATTAATTTATCGTGGAGAACGTATTATTAACTGGGATCCTGTTGCTATGACAGCACTTTCTAATGAAGAAGTTATTTATAAAGAAGACGAAGGTGCTTTCTATCATTTGAAATATGAATTAGAAGATGGTAGTGGATATTTGGATGTAGCGACAACGCGTCCAGAAACTTTATTTGGTGATACTGCCGTTGCAGTTAATCCGGAAGATGCTCGTTATAAACATCTAATTGGTAAAAATGTTATTTTACCTATCGTAGGTAAAGTTATTCCTATTATTGGTGATGAACATGCAGATATGGACAAAGGAAGTGCTTGTGTAAAAATCACTCCTGCACATGATCCAAACGATTTTGAAGTAGGAAATCGTCATAATTTAGAACGTGTAGTTATTATGAATCCCGATGCAACAATGAATGAAAAAACGGGAAAATATTGTGGTATGACTAGAGAAGAGTGTCGTGAACAACTAGTGAAGGATTTGGAACAAGAAGGGCTTCTTCTTTCAGTAGAAAAAATTGTTCATAGTGTAGGGCATAGTGAAAGAACAGATGCAGTAGTTGAACCTTACTTATCAAAACAATGGTTTGTTCGTATGCGTCCACTTGCGGATCGTGTATTAGAAAATCAAAAAAATAAAGAAACAAAAGTAAATTTTGTTCCAGAACGTTTTGAAAAAATTATGAATCATTGGATGGAAATTACATATGATTGGTGTATTTCTCGTCAATTATGGTGGGGACATCGTATTCCAGCTTGGTATAAAGGAGACGAAGTATATGTTGGAATGGAAGCTCCAAAAGAAGAAGGTTGGACACAAGATTCTGATGTATTAGATACTTGGTTTAGTAGTGCACTTTGGCCTTTTTCTACAATGGGATGGCCAGAAGAAACAGAGGATTTCAAAAGATATTATCCAAATAATATTCTTGTAACCGGATACGATATCATTCCATTTTGGGTAAATCGTATGACTTTCCAAGGTTTAGAATTTACAGGTCAAAGACCATTTAAAGAATGCTTGATTCACGGACTTATTCGTGATAAACAAGGACGTAAAATGTCTAAGTCTCTTGGAAATGGTGTAGATCCTATGGATGTTATTGATAAATATGGAGCAGACTCTCTACGTTTCTTCTTATCTACTTCTGTATCGCCTGGAATGGATTTGCGTTATGATGAAGAAAAAGTAGCATCCACTTGGAATTTTATCAATAAATTATGGAATGCGAGTCGTTTTGTATTAATGAATACTGAAGGGTTTGAACTAAAAGAAATCACTTTTAATCATGTAGAATTACCTGAAAAATGGATTTTAACTAAGTTAAATCATGTCATTCAAAAGGTACGTAAACATTTAGATACTTATGAATTTAATGTTGTAGGGACTGAAATTTATAATTTTGTATGGAATGATTTTTGTGATTGGTATATTGAACTTGCAAAAACCAATATGGATGACACAAAAAAAACTACATTACTTTATGTATTAGAACAAATTGTAAAATTATTACATCCATTTATGCCTTATGTAACAGAAGAAATTTATCAAATGTTACCAAACCACGAAAAATCAATTATGATTTCTTCTTACCCTGTATATCACGAGGAACAAGTTTTTGAGGGGGTAGAGGATTTAGATGTTTGTATTGAGATTATTACCAAAGTAAGAAAAGCACGTTTAGAAAACAATATCGATAAAAATTACACTTTTGTTTATCAACATCCTTTCATCAAAGAATATCACTCATTATTACAAAAGATGTTAAAATTAGATGAAGGTCAAATGATTAATACAGATGATTTAGATTCTGATTTAACTTCTATTTCGTTAGCGGTTGGAGATGTTTCTTTTGTACTATATTATGATGGTAGTCAAAATGAGCAAGAAAAGAAAGAACAATTAGAAAAAGAAAAAACACGTTTAGAAAATTCTATTGCTCGACGTAAAAAACTATTAAGTAATGAAAATTATGTGTCAAAAGCACCAGCTCATATTGTCGAAGCTGAAAGAAAACAACTAGAAAAAGAAGAACAAGAATTAAATGTAATATTAAATGATTTAAATTAGAAAAATATAGTTGTATGTGAAAACGGTAAATACGCATACATAGGGGGTATATGAGATTGACGTCATATATTCTTTTTGTATAATAAATAGTAAAATTAAAAATATTATAATTATATTATATGAAGAAGTATAAAATAAGGTCAAGCCAAAACAAAGAATTATAATAGGAGTATTATATACCATTATTATGAGATTAGCTATCGGTTATGCTGTATTAAGACAATCACTAAATATTAATGAAACTGTTTTTATTATAAATTATGAAAATAATTTTCAATATGCAAACAGTAAAGTATTTATGAATATTTAAATGATGAAACATATGAAATGGTAGAAAGTATACATCAAAATCATACAAAACTAATATTAAATCAACATTTATTGGACATTAATATCGTATTATACATTGCTTTCTTGGCTTGTGCACGATATCTGTCCGGTCATTATGATTTACTCTGATTTAACTATTACTAGAGGTAATGATACACCAAATAATCCTTATCAAATTTAGTCTTAAATAAGAAAAATGTAAAAAATGTGAAAAGTTTCACTTTTTTTGTTGAAAATTATAAATCACTATGTTAGAATTAATATGTAAAATAGAGGGAGGTTAGGCCAATGAAAAAACAAGGTTTTACATTGATCGAGTTATTAGCAGTTATCGTTATTTTGGCTGTAATCGCATTAATCGCAACACCATTAATTACAAACACAATTAATAATGCGAGAAAAAATGCCGATCGTGAAAGTGCACGTTCTTATGTATCTACAGTAGAGGAGAAAATTACTGAGGCTATGTTAGAATATCCAAATCTAGTTGTTGGAACTGGTCCAACAAACGCTACTGGAAATGCTGTACGTGAATGGGCTTGTACTAACTGTGGTGCAAATAATAAAGTAACAATTGATTTTAAAGGAACTGCACCAACAAAAGCAACTTTAAAATGGAATGCTGGAAAAATTTCAGGAACTTTATTATATACAAATGGTTGCTGGACAGTTGCTGAAGATGGAACTTTAACAGAAGTTACTAGTGCTTCTACAGATGCTGCTGCAAAAACATTCTGTGGGTTAAGTTAGTTATATAAGAGTAATGTTATTTACTCTTTTTTACAAATAATCAACTATTTATAGTTGATTATTATTTTTAAATATGATATGATTATAATGTAAAATAGAGGAGGTTTATATGAAAAAACAAGGTTTTACATTAATTGAGTTATTAGCAGTTATCGTTATTTTAGCTGTAATTGCGTTAATCGCAACACCATTAATTACAAATACAATTAATACAGCTAGAAAGAATGCCGATCGTGAAAGCGCACGTTCTTATGTGTCTACAGTAGAAGAAAAAATTACTGAGGCTATGCTAGAATATCCAAACTTAGTTGTTGGAAATCGTTCAAATGCGGTTACTGCAGATGCTGATCTTCGTAGTTGGCCTTGTACTAACTGTGGAACAGGTAATACAACATTACCAATTGATTTCAAAGGAACTGCTCCACAAAAAGCTCAATTAACTTGGACTGATGGAAAAATCACTGGTAAATTAAAATATACTAATGGTTGTTGGTCTATTAGTGCTGACGGTAGTATGACTGAACTTACTAGCGATGCTTTCTGTAACTAATGATTGTATATAAAAAAACGAACTTATGATTCGTTTTTTTGTGTAAAATGTGAACAATTATTGTAAAGTGCTAAAAGGTATTGTAGCTTTTATTACAAACATGCTATAATAAAAATTAAGAAAGAGGGTTACTATGGAAGAATTAATTATTGGATCACACGTTTCATATAAAAAAGATACTGGATTAGTTGGGTGTGTTGAGGAAGCTTTGTCTTATAATGCTAATACATTTATGTTTTATACTGGTGCACCACAAAATACCGCACGTTCTAAAATTAACCTTGAATTGACTCAAAAAGCTTATAAACTAATGAATGATAATCATATTGATCCAAAACATGTAATTGTTCATGCTCCCTATATTATTAATTTAGCTAATTCCAACAATCATGATTTTTCAGTTCGTTTTTTAAAAGAAGAAATATCACGATGTGAAGAGTTAGGAATGACTAAATTAGTATTGCATCCAGGCTCACATGTTAAGTTTACAAAAGAAGAAGGGTTAAATAATATTGTATCTTCATTAGATGAAGTAATAGCCGAAGATATGAAAGTTCATATTTGTTTAGAAACAATGGCTGGAAAAGGAACAGAATTAGGTAATTTAGATGAAATTAAATATATTATTGATCATGTAAAAAATAATAGTTCTTTAATGGTTTGTTTAGATACATGTCATTTAAATGATGCTGGTTATGATTTAAATAATTTTGATGAATTCTTAAAAGAATTTGATGAAAAAATAGGCATTCATCGTATTGGATGTATACATATTAATGATAGTAAAAATGAACGTGGTGCTCATAAAGATCGCCATGAAAATATTGGTTTAGGATATATTCCTTTCGAAACTTTACTATCTATTATTTATCATCCTGCTTTGACAGAAGTTCCTAAAATATTAGAAACGCCATATGTTTCTGAGAATGATGATTCTAAGACAAAAGTTTATCCACCTTATCGTTTTGAGATTGAAGAAATACGACATAAAAAGAAAAACGCAAATCTTTTAGAAGATATTCGTTTATTCTACAAAAAAGACTGATATTTTTGTCTATAATGGTGATATAATTGTAGTGCGACTTGATATGTTTGTGGTTGTAGTTTAGATTGAACACTTCGAAATATGGCTTGATAGTCACCATATAATAATTCTTTCCAATGTTTTTGTATGGTTTCGAGTAAAACTTTACTTTCGTAATCTGATAATTCAATATGTTGACTGTTCGCAAATGCTTTAATGTCTTCTATAGACAATTTTTGAATATAATTTCCAATAAAATATTGATTCATAAAACACCTCTATGTTATTATATGAGAATATTTATGAATAATGTCTAAAAAAAATTAATATACTATAAGAGAGGGAGTGTGATTACTCATGTTTGTTATAAAAAGCCTAATAATGAAAATGGGTAATGATACCCACAATGATTTCTATTTAGAGGAAAACTATGAATAGAAGAAAGAAAACAGATAAAATACAATCTAAAGTGTTATATAAAAAACACAAAATTAAACCTCAAAAAAATGTAAAATATAGTTATTATAAATCTTATAAAGATGTTAAAGAAATCATTGAAAAAAGATATAATATATTAATTGGACTTATTATTTTAGTGATGTGTGTATTATTTATAAATCTTTTTTATATTCAAGTTTTACAAACTGATAAATACAAAAAAGAGGTTGAAGAAACGACACAGAATATTGTTGAAGGGTCTACTGCCCCACGTGGACGTATTTATGATCGTAATCATAAATTAATTGTAGATAATACCCCTAGTAAAATAATATATTATAAAAAACCAAATTCTATTACAACAGAAGAAGAGATAGATCTGGCTTATGAAGTCTCTGATTTAATTGCTGTTGATTTTAGTAAAATAACAGAAAAGAATTTAAAAAAGTTTTGGCTTGCTAAATATCCTAATAAAGCTAAAAAGAAAATTACTGATAAAGAATGGCAACAATTAGAAGAGCGAAAAATAACGAGTGATGATATAAATGAACGTCAGTTGAAACGTATTACGGAAGAAGAATTGAGTGCTTTTAATGACCGTGATCGTGAGGCTGCGATGATTTATACATTAATGAATAAAGGTTATGCGAGTCAAGAGAAGATTATAAAACAAGATAATATTACGGATGAAGAGTATGCGATTATTGGTGAAAAAGCACATTTATTAAAAGGCTTTAATACTAGATTAGACTGGGAGAGAAGTTATCCTTATGGAAATGTTTTTCGTGCTATGTTAGGAAATGTCTCTACTAGTGATAGTGGAATTCCTTATGAGTTGAAAGATTATTATTTATCCAAAGGATATAGTCTAAATGATCGTGTAGGAACAAGTTATTTAGAGTATCAATATGAATCAACCTTGCGTGGAACTAAAAATAAATATCAAGTTATGCCTGATGGAGAATATAAGTTGATTGAAGAGGGTACACGTGGTAATGATTTGGTTTTAACCATTGATATTGAATTACAAAAAGCTGTTGAGCAAATATTAGAAGAAGAGGTACGTAAAGCAAAAGATGAGCCTAATACGGAATTATACAATCGTTCTTTTGTGATTATCACAGATCCTAATACAGGAGATATTTTAGCTATGGCAGGTAAGCAAGTTATTAAAGAAGGTGACACTTATCAAGTTTTAGATTATACACCAGGCGTTACTACGTCACCAGTTGTAGTTGGTTCTGTCATTAAGGGAGCATCTCATATTGTTGGTTATAATACGGGTGCTTTAAATATTGGAGAAAAACGTTGGGATAATTGTGTTAAAATAGCCGCAACACCACAGAAATGTTCATGGAAATATTTAGGTTTATTAGATGATATTACAGCTTTAAAACAATCATCTAATACTTACCAGTTTTATACGGCTATTAAAGTTGGTAATGGAAATTATCAATATAACCAACCTTTATCTTTAGATCCAGCAGCATTTGATACTTATCGTAATACATTTGCTGAATTTGGTTTAGGAGTTAAAACAGGAATAGATTTACCTGTAGAAAGCTTAGGTTATAAAGGAACAAATACAGATAGTGGACTTTTATTAGACTTTTCTATTGGACAGTATGATACTTATACACCAGTTCAATTATCACAATATATTAATACAATTGCGACTAGTGGAAATCGTATGGAACTTCATTTATTAAAAGATGTATATTCATCGGAAACAGATAAGAGTTTAGTAAAAAGAGTAGATAGTTATGAACCAAAATTGTTAAATACAGTAAATACGAAAGCCGAATATATGGATCGAGTAAAACTAGGATTTAGAGCAGTTATGGAATACGGAGGAACAGGTTATAATTATATTGATTTATCTTATAAACCAGCTGGTAAAACGGGTACTAGTCAAAGTTTTGTTGATACGGATAATGATGGTGTAATTGATACGGAAACAGTAACTAATACATTTGCTGGATATGCACCTTATGATAATCCCAAAGTAGCTTTTACCGTAATATCTCCAGACATCTATAATTATGCGAATAATAGTATATATCAAACTGCGGTTAATAAACGAATTTCACAACGTGTAAGTCAAAAATATTTTGAAATGTACGGAGCAAGTTAAAAAATACTTTGAATTTTAGAATTTCTTTGATATAATAGTAAAGACGTAAAAACAAAGGAGGGAAGACGCATGGCTAAAAAAGGTGAAAATAGAGAAGGAACTATTTTAAAATGTACAGAATGCGGGAATGAAAATTATTTAACAAGTAAAAATAAGAAAAACACCCCAGAGCGTTTAGAATTAAATAAATATTGTAAACATTGTAAAAAGAATACAACACATAGAGAAAAGAAATAATAAGGTGTAACCGTGAGCCTTATTTTTTGATGAGAGGAGGAATAATATGTTTAATGTAAACGATATTAAAAATGGTATTACATTTGTTTTAGATGGTCAAATTTACCAAGTATTAGAATTTTTACATGTAAAACCAGGAAAAGGACCTGCTTTTCTACGTACAAAGTTAAAAAATTTGAGAACGGGAGCGACAATTGAAAAAACATTTAATACTAACATTAAATTAGAGAAAGCAAGAATTGAAAAACAAAATATGCAGTTTCTTTATGCAAGTGGTGATACTTATACTTTCATGAATATGGAAACTTATGAACAAATGGAACTTACAAAAGATCAAATTGGTGATGATGTCAATTATTTAAAAGATGGATTAGATGTTGATTTAACTTTCTATAAGGGTGAACTTTTAGGTATTTCGTTACCAGAAAAAGTTACATTAAAAGTAGTTCATACCGAACCAGCAGTAAAAGGTAATACAACAAATAATGCGACTAAAGATGCCGAATTAGAGACAGGATTAGTTGTAAAAGTGCCATTGTTTATTGCTCAAGATGAAGAAATTATTGTATCTACACAAGATGGAAAATATGTTTCTAGAGCTTAAGATATCTTATTGATATCTTTTTTTCTTGACTTTTGTCACAGAAAGACTATAATACGAAATAAGAAAGAACGTGATTTCTGTGATAGAAGCAATAAAAAAAGAAATGTCAAGTGGTAAAAACATTACTGATATCTTAACTACTTATGAAAAAATTTCCTCTGATTTATCTAATATTTTTGAATCATTATGTTTAGAGCTTAAAATAAAAGATGTTTTTAAAGTGTTATATTTTTATGCTGTTAAGCAGATTCCTGTTCCCACACCATCTAAAAAAGTGATGTTCCGGTTAATTTGTTCAGTTGTTTCACACCCTGAATTGTCATTTTCAGTACAAGCATGGTTTCTTGTCCATTTAACATATTTAGAAAATAATACACAGAACCAATTTAATATGTTTTTAAATTTTATTAGGAATGCTCTTCCAGACGGAGAATTTACCGCTAATCTATTAAAACTTTTATTTCAAGATATTAAAAATTATTCTACATTAAACAAAAAGACTTTTGATTTCAAATATATTGGTGTTGGAAGTAGTAAAATTGTTTTCTATTCGGCTGGATATGTAATATCTTTAGGAGAAAAAGATATTTATCAAGAAGTGGATACACATGAATTATATAATGAACGAATATTTTCTTATCAAAATCCTAATAATGGTTTAAAGATTATGATTTCACCTTATCAAGAAATGTTAACAGATCAAGATGCGGAAACTGTTCATGAAATATTTGAAAAGTTTTATGATGAAAATATTACTTGGTTTGATATTAAACCTCAGAATTTAGGACGATATTATGATGATTTTACTAATCCTTTTAAAAATGTAAGTAACTTAGGAAAACGTTTTTTAGGGATTGACAATGTGATTATGAAAGAACGAAAAAAAGGTGAGGTTTCAGTCGTAGATCAAAGTTATATTGTATATAACAGTAGTTCTATGTGGTCAATAATACATAATCGAGCATATCAAAATCAACCATGGTATACTTCGTGTTATGATGAGTGTCAAAAAAAATTAATAAAAAAATAAACAAGTCTCATGTTTTTGAACTGGACCCCAAAATTCGGACAAAGAAAAAAAACACATCAAAGCTATGATAAATAATGAAGGTATCATAGC
>CALVJM010000008.1 GCA_944332155.1 uncultured Bacilli bacterium | reverse complement strand
CTTTGATAATGCGCTTAATTCTTTCTGCATTCTTCACCTCCAGATGCACTATAACAGAAATAAAAATGTGAAGCAAATGACACTTTTTATATTTTGAAATAATAAGTAATTACCAATTCTCTATATTTATCATACCAAACAAAAAAAATTAGAACACTTTATGTATTCCAATTCATTAAATTTATATGAATTAAACTTTTGTATTAAAAACTTCACATATTTCTATTTAGATTTATAAACGATAACGATTACAGAAGTATTTTACTACGTCTTCTAAATGCATACCTCTAGAGCCTTTAACTACAAATAAACTATCTTTATAACTTTTATTTTGTAAATACTGTATTAATTCTTCATTAGAGCTAAACCAAATACTATTCTTATTCTGTTTTTGAATAACTTTAGTTTCATTTCCTACTAAATAAAGTTCGATGTTTTCAATGGCTTTTATTTTCTTTCCAATCTGTTTATGTAACTTTTTACTCCATGTTCCCAACTCTTTCATTTCACCCAAAACAATAACTTTATGTTTTTCTACATTTTGGATAATTTCTAACAAAGATATTATAGATTCAAAAGAAGCATTATAACAATCATTTAATAATAAATTATGATGAGATAATTTTACTTTTTCTAAACGACTATCTAAAGCCGGAAAAGTTTCTAAAGCTTTGATAATTTGCGGTATAGATATATTTAAAAAGACCGAACACTCTATAGCTAAAAGTAAATTATTAACCATTCCTTTTCCAACAATAGGACATTTTATGTGGTAATAAATACCATGGTATTCTAATTCTATAACTGATTTATCAAAAAGACACAAAACCTTTCTAAGGGATATTAAGCTATGAACATTATAAGTTTTGAATAGTTCAACTTTACTAGAACGAAGTTTTCTTAAATAAGAATCTTCACCGTGCAAAAAGACAACTCCTTCTTCCATAGGTTTAATCAAAGCCAATTTTTCTTTTTTTATTGCTTTTTTATTTTTAAAATTACCAATATGAGAAATACCTATGTTTGTAATGAGAACTATATCTGGCTTGACCAATTTTTCAATAACTTTCATTTCTCCAGGATGATTAGTACCACACTCTAAGATTAATATTTGTGTGTCTTCCTGTAATCTCATTAACGTTTTGGAAATGCCAATAATATTGTTAAAGTTTTTTTCGTTTTTCATCACACAATATTCTTTTGATAAAATATGCGACAAAAATTCTTTCGTACTTGTCTTACCACAACTACCGGTAATCGCAATGACTAATCCTGAAAACTCCTTTCGATAATATTTAGCTAAATCAAAAAATGCTTGATTAGTATCTTGTACATAAATAACAGGAACTTTTGTTTTTACCGAACATCCTTCTTCTACAATAAGACAAGATGGCTTTTTTTTAAGCACATCAGAAATAAAGGAATGACCATCAAAACGATTTCCTTTAAACGCTAGAAAAACTTCTCCTTTTTTAAATGTACGACTATCTATATTAATAGAACCAACCTTTTTTTGTTCATACTTTTTATCCGTTAATGTACCACCTACAATATGCATTAATTGTTGCACATTCATAATATCACCTGTCCTAGCATATTATATGCGCATACATAATGATTAGTGCCTATTTTAATGACGACAACAATTAATAAATGTTTCAATTAGTTTTCTCGCATCCAAATCATAACTAATCATTGATTCTGGGTGCCATTGTACACCAAGATAAAACTTTTTATTCGTATCTTCTACAGCTTCAATACTACCATCTTCCGACCTCGCACATACATATAAATCAGTATTTAATACAACTTCTTGATGACGACTATTAACCATCAGTTGTTGTTTCGATAAAATTTTAAACAATTGACTTTGGGGATTTATGTCAATTTGATGGACATACTTTTTCAAACTTTGATGATATTTAATTCTACCTAACTCACCATGAAAGGCACAAGCCATCGTCTGCATTCCCAAACAAATTCCTAAGGTTGGTAAATCTAATTCATGTGCTTTTTGAGCAACAAAAATATCATAATCATAAAAATCACTTCCCCCTTGTAACAAAATACCATCACAAAGCTGAATAATTCTTATAATATTCTCTTGATCTTCTTTGGTTAAAGTATTTATATTGGATAATGATATTTGTAATGGAATTCCTCCAAACGCTGTAATTACCTCACAGACTTCTAGATAAGTCGCTACCATTTGGCGTCCAGATTCTGAAACAATAGGACGACCAACAATTCCAATAATTGGCTTCTTCATATAACCCCTTTCATATAAAACAAAAAATAATCGAACTTATTTCGTTTAACAATATATAAAAAATGGACAAGCGTCCATTTTACATATATTTATTCATTGTCTTCATCATTTGATTTACTTGTTTTTGGCTAGGTGTACGTCCCATCTGACTCATCATCGCCTTAATCATTTGTTCATTCATTGGTGGATTTTTCTTCAAATATTTCTTCATATAATTACGAGCAATAAAAAATCCTGCAACTAAACCAACAATTAATCCACCTAAAATTTGTAGTAAATCTATAAAAAATGCTCCCCAATTCATAGCTATCCTCCTTACAACAGTATTTTACTATATTTTAAAAGCTATTTCAAGTAAATCTACCATATTATATGTGTGAAGCAAAGGATTGATGATAATCCTTTAACCAAAAATAATCGTGATTATCTACATCAATCACAAAAATACGTCGTTGGTATAAATAGAATAAACTCATTACATGCGGAATATTTACATTAGAAAAAAGATGAATATGACTAGGTCTAATAAATATCAAAGTATTTTCTTTCAATTTGGGATTGATTACCAAATACCTTCTTTTATTGTGAGCAATTCTAAATCTATAATTGAGATAATCACTTAGGTAATTAACATTAATTGGTTCGCACAATTGTTCAAAAATAGATAAACCAAAACTATAATTGTTTAATGTGACTTTAAATAAAGAAGATAAGGCTTTATACAACAAATGAGGATTATCGTTATAAAGTTCGTAATATTCCTGACGTATAATAAACAAATGATAATTACGCATACCATCACCCTCTTATTTTAATATGGTACATAAAAAGCACTTTTACACAGTTAAATATATAAAATTATAAATATATGTAAAAAAAGTACTTGATGAAATTATTTACAGAAAAAAAGATAATTAAAATAAGGTTCTGTTAGTTAGAACCTTATTTTAATATTTGTAATACTCTTTGCTTAATTTTATGAAAATCAAATTGACAATATTTTAAAACTTCATCTTTTGATCCACTTGCTCCAAATTGATCTACAGTAATTAAATACTTATCATTATATACGAAACGATGCCAACCAAAAGAAGAACCAGCTTCAATAACAATTTTACGAACACCAGTTGGTAAAATAGATTCTTGATACTCTTGGGATTGTTCTAAAAAACGTTCCATACAAGGCATACTAACAACTCTTAAATCTAACTTTTGTTCACGATATAATTGTTCTGCAACATTAATTGCAGTATGAACTTCAGAACCAGTCGCTATTAAAATACCATGTAATTGATTCTTTTCAGGTAAAATTGTATACGCACCTTTTGCTACATCAACTCTACTACTAGTTGTTAAAACAGGAACAGCATTCTTAGTAACCACTAAGGCACTTGGTGTTTCTTTTAATGATAAAATATCATTCCATGCCCCAATTAATTCATTTTCGTCACATGGGCGATAAACATATAGATTTGGTGTGCTTCTAAGCATTGCTAATTGTTCAATTGGTTGATGAGTTGGACCATCACTACCAATACTAATAGAATCATGAGTAAAAATATATGTAACTGGCAGTTTCATTAAAGCTGACATACGGACAGATGGCTTTAAATAATCACTAAATGCTAAGAAAGTAGAGCCAAAAACTTTAAAATTGCATAATGCCAAACCATTTAATATGGCTCCCATCGCATGTTCTCTTACGCCAAACCAAATATTTGAACCTGTATAATCATCTCGGGTAATATCTTTCTTTTTAGATAAATAAGCTTTCGTTGAACTTCGTAAGTCAGCACTTCCGCCAATAAAATAAGATAGATTTAAAGCAATCTCATCCATCACTTTTTGATTAGTCACACGAAGTTCCTCTTTATCTCCTTGAATAACCGATGATGGCATTTTTAAAATATCAATCTGTTTATCTCGTTTAAACAAATAATCCAATTCGGAGGTGTTTCCTCCTAAATTATTATTGACAAACTCACGATATTCTTTTGCCCACTCTTCATATTTGGCTTTACTATGTTCTTGAATTTGCCTACGAAAGTTATTTACTGCACGCTCTGATACAATAAATGGTTTGGTACTCCATCCCAGTTTTTGTTTTAATTGTAAAATATCTTCTGGTTCTAATGGCTTCCCATGTACTGTATTCGTTCCCGCTAATAAAGAACCATCTCCAATCGTAGTACGAATTTCAATAATAGATGGTCTTTTCTCTGTTTTTGCTTTTTCAATTGCCTTATCAATTTCTTTGACATTATTACCATCACTAACTAAGTCTGTATGCCATCCGTAAGCTTTAAAACGATCTAACACATTTTCATGAAAACTAAAATTCGTATCGCCATCTAAACTAATATGATTAGAATCATATAAAACGATTAAATTATCTAAACGATAAGTTCCCGCAAAAGAGGCTGCTTCACTAGCAATCCCCTCCATTAAATCTCCATCTCCGCAAAGACAATACACATGGTGATCAAACACCCATTCTTTAGTCGTTTTTCCAAAATTTCCTTTTCGATTTAAAAAGTATTTTTGTTCTATTATTTTATCTCCTAATGCTAAACCTACTGCCGTAGCAATTCCTTGACCTAAAGGTCCGGTTGAAACATCTACTCCGGTAGTTACTCCATACTCTGGATGACCAGGAGTTTTTGACCCTAACTTACGAAACTGTTTTAAATCGTCTATCGTTAATGGAAAACCTGCCATATATAATGTCGCATATAACAATGCCGAACCATGACCTGCAGACATTACAAAGCGATCACGGTTAATCCAATTAGGATCATTTAAATTAATGTTTAAGTGTTTAGCATACAATGTATAAATAATAGGTGCGGCACCCAAAACAATTCCTGGATGCCCACTACCTGCCTCATGTATCATATCTATTCCTAAAACTTTGATATTATTAATAATTTCTCGGTCCATGAATTCACCCTCTTTTATCTTTATTAATATTATATCAAAATTCTATTCTTTTATAAAGAAAAATTTTATTGGACGTTATACACCACCGCATCGGAAACCGTTGGTTCTTCTTTTGTCATCTTTTTTTCGCTAACTCCATTCATATAACTGACACAAACTACAGCCACCATAAATCCAATCATCATTTTACTTTTTAACATTTCTTTCATATTGATTACCTCCCTTTGACAAATTAATTTTATCACGAACAGTTGTTCGGTGTCAATAACTTTTCGAACAAATGTTTGACTTTTTTTGTAATGTGTGTTAATATATTGTTGTATTAGTAAGGAGGGACCTTATGGAAAAACTAACTAAAAGACAAAATGAAATCTTAACATATATTAAAGAATATATTGTTGCTCATGGATATCCACCAACAGTAAGAGAAATTGGTGCTGACTTAGGAGTATCTAGTCCTGCTACCATTCATGCTCATTTAAAGAATCTGGAAGAGAAAGGATTTATTTTAAAACGTTCAACCAAAAATCGTGCAATTGAGTTACTAGTTGACAACGAATTTGCTCACAAAGATGATAATACTATTGAAGTCCCACTACTAGGAAAAGTAACTGCTGGGAACCCTATTGAAGCAATTGAAAACCCAAATGAATTTTTTGGACTTCCTGCTTTTCTAGTTCCTAAAAATAAAGAAGTATTTACTTTGACTGTAAGTGGTGAGAGTATGATTAATGCTGGTATTTTTGATGGTGATATTCTAATTGTAGAAAAGAAAGAAACAGCACGCAATGGTGAAATGGTAGTAGCTATGAATGAGGATAATGAAGCAACGGTTAAAACATTTTATAAAGAAAAAGATTATTTTCGTCTACAACCAGAAAATGACACAATGGAGCCAATCATTTTAAATCAAGTAACTATCTTGGGAAAAGTGATTGGATTATATCGTAAGTTTTAAAAAAGAGTTTCCAATGAAACTCTTTTTACATTCCAATAAATCCCATATAAATAAGAAAACAAGTATAAATTATAGTAAGAATCCAACCATTTGTTTTTTCAGAAGTAGTTGACTTATAAGCCACTCCTAATGCCATAGTAATTAAAAATCCACCAATTAATCCTCCGATATGAGCTGCATTATTAATACCAGGAGATATAAAACCAATCATTAAGTTTAAAAGAATTAATGGTATAATTTGAGAACGCATAACAGTACCTAAATAAACTCGGTAATGATAACCAAAATAAGTAAGAGCTGCAAGAAGACCAAAAATAGCTCCTGATGCGCCTGCACTAAGGCCTCCATTACCTGGGAATACCATAGATAATAAATTACCAGAAATAGCACTGAAAAGATAAATAATTAAAAACTTGGTTTTTCCAAAAAATCCTTCTAATTGAGGTCCTAATACATATAGAGAATACATATTACATAATAAATGAATAATTCCTATATGTAAAAAAGCACTTGTAATTAAACGAAAATATTCTCCATTCAAAATAGCACCTTTACTAAATGCTCCAAATTGATATAACGTAAGAGTATTAGTACTTCCTCTACCAAATACATACATAGCCAAGAATAAAACTATATTAATGATAATCAAAATGGTTGTCACTACTGTTTTTTTAGGCTTAAATAAATCCTCGGCTTCACGAGCTGTTTTTTCATTCTTTTTACTAATTTCTGTCGTAATTTTAATAAATAACTCCATTCCCTCTTCTTTAAAATTAGTTTCTTTCATAATATCAGGGAAAACTTCTAACAGCATATGTTGTTTTCGTAAATCCTCAATCTCCTTAAGGCGAACACAACTAATATTACCAAACTTCTCTTCCTCTTGGATATGAACATTATCCCCTAAATTTAAGAAGATACTCATAACATTCATGGAAAAAGAAAATGTCTTATGTTTGATTTTTTTGGCAATTTGTTTTGTTTTTAACAAATCATATTCTAATTGTTCATCATTATGAATATAATCTGTAACAATACGTACAATTTCATAATCACCATTTAAATTTTCTAACCATATTTCATTTTGAGCACCGTGTAAAATAATTGGTGAATATTCTTTTTCAGTAATAAAATAATGTAATAATTTCATGACTAATTCATTCATTTGTTCTGTTAATTCCATTCTCATAAATAACCTCCTGTTATAGTTTTTATATTTGTTTCATATATTTTATTATGGTGATACAATGAAAAAACTATGTTTATTTTTAATATTCTTTCTTCCTTGGTATATAGGACCTTTTATTTTCCCAATTGACTTAAATTATTACCACCAATTAAGATTTCCCTTTTTAATTCCTGAAATACTTTATCCGATAGTTGGGACAAGCATCTTTCTTATATTAGCTTTTCTATCAACAAAGATTATAAGTACTATAGGATATTCATATAGTAAAGAATATCTACGTAGTCTTTTCTTTAGCTATTGTATGTATCAACTATTCTTCTATTTTTTCTTTACTATGAAAAGTATATTTCTAGGATTTACTGATAGTATGATATTATTTATCAGTTCTTTGATTTTATACTATGAAACGAAAGAAATCAATCCTTACTTAAAACATTGGTTAATCCCCTATCTTCTTCTAACTATTGGTTCTAGTATATATTTGTTAGTCACTTTGTTTATGAATCTTTAAATTGTTCTAAGATATGTAAAAAACAAGCTGGTAATGGGCTATGAAATTCCATATATTGTTTCGTACGAGGATGAACAAAGCCTATTTCTTCGGCATGTAAACATTGACCTGTATCATCGATAATAGGACGTGATCCATAAACGGGATCATTCACAATTGGATGCCCAATATAATTCATGTGAACACGAATTTGATGTGTACGACCTGTTTCTAATACACATTCAATTAAAGTGGCTTTTTGATAACGTTCTAACACCTTGAAATGCGTAATTGCCACTTTACTGTTTTGGGATGTAACAGTTTGTTTCTTTCGGTTTTTAGGATCACGACCAATAGGTGCGTCTATCGTTCCCGTATCATGCATAATAACCCCCCATACTAAGGCAATATATTTTCGATGAATAGTTTTATCTTTAAGCTGTTGGGCTAAAGATTGATGAGCTATATTGTTTTTAGCTACCATTAATAAACCTGTAGTATAAGCATCAATACGATGAACAATTCCAGGTCGAAACTCTCCATTTATATCACTTAGATTTTTAGCGTGATATAATAAACCATTAACTAATGTATGACTTGGATTTCCAGGGGCTGGGTGTACGACCACACCATTTTCTTTATCAACAACTAGTACATCATCATCTTCATAAACAACATTTAAATGCATATCAATAGGTTCTAAATTCATTTCTTCTTCTTGATATTCTCCTATAAAAATAGAATCGTTTTCTTTAACACGATAACTATTCTTAGAAGTTTTATCGTTCACTTGAATTAACCCTTGTTCAATCATTTTCTGTACTTGCGTACGACTATAATCAGTGACTGTCATCACGAACTGATCCAAGCGTATGTTTTTCTGTTCGGGCTTGACTATTACTTTTTCCATCTTTCTCACCTCGCCATCCTATCCATAATAAGATTAAAGCTCCAATTACAATTGCCATATCGGCAAAATTGAAAACTGGATAATAATATGTTCCAAAGTTAAAATCTAAATAATCTATTACAAATCCCAACCAAAAGCGATCCCATAAATTACCTAAAACACCTCCGATAAAAAGACTATAACCTATTTTTTCTAATAATGATAATTTCTTTTTATATATAAAGAAATAATAAATAAGAACTAACACAAAAAGGGCAATTAAAATTAAAAAGAGACGATTTCCACTAAATATATTCCAAGCTGCTCCATCGTTTTGAACATAAGTCAAACGAAAAAAATGAGGAATAATTGTCATCGATTGTTGATATGTAAGAACTGTTGTAATCACTCTTTTAATCACTTGGTCTATAATTAAAACCAATCCACTTAAGATGATGATTTGTATCATAAATTTCACCATAGATAATTATACCATATAAAGAAAAAAAGACCAAATAGTCTTTTAAGCTTTCATATCTTTCAAATATTCTATCGTTTGATCGTTTTCAACCCAAATGACATTTTGAACGTTTTTTTCTAAAGCTATTTTCTTTCCTTCTTCTAGTGAAAGTGAAAATAGTAGATTACTAAGAAGTTGAGCTTTGATAGGATCAGAATCAATCACAGTAACACTGGTGTGGTATTGATATGGATATTTAGTTTCATTATTTACTACTGGAGTGTATGCGATTCCATCTATCACTGTCGCATCGTTCATGCCAACACTATAAATACTAAGATGATTTCCTGGCACAGTTTTAAAATACTCATTTGTAATAGGCATGTAAAGACTAACAGTAAATTGATTTTTATAGTGCTTACCAACCGTAATGTTACCACCATAATTAATCATATAAGAATTGAATCCTTCTTGTTCTAGATAAGTAGATACTTCATCACTTATCTTTCCTGATAAAATACCATCGATATTTAAATCAAAATCATCTGCTTTAATTTGCCTATTTTTTAATAATTGAACAGAAGTTAAAGAAACCTTTTTTAATTCCTCTGTTGTTGGTATCTTTGATTTGTTTAAGGAACGTTTCCATAATGAAGTCAATTCATTATTATTCCAAAGTGATTGATATTTTTCTTCAAGTTGAAGAAGTTTATATAATTGATTACTTATCGTCAAAGTTCCTTCTTTTTGATTAATTTCCTCAATTTCCTCACGATATTCGTTTTCTAATGCTTGTGTCTTTAAAACAGCCTTGTTGACTATTTTTTTTGCTTTGGGATTCTTACTAAAAACAGTAATTTCACAAGTAGTATTTAGACAATCAAAGGATTGACGATATTGTTTCAATGTGACATGCTGCAACACAATAAAGAAAATGATTAATAAAACAATTAAAACACTAAAAATGATAATTCTTTTTTTCATTATTGTACTAACACAAATTGATTATTTGATTTTCATAACTTCATCATAAACTTTGTGTAATTGATGTCCAACATGTTTTAAATCACGTTCTAAAGCTACTTTATAAGCTTCTTCTGTTAAATCTGGTAAAACGCCTGAAATAATATCTTTAGCTTTTTGTTCAAACTCATCTAACGTTTTAGCTTTATAAACATTTTTACCGTCTTCTAACCAACCATCGAAATTAGGAATATCGCGAATAAGTGCTTTAGTTTTACATGCACAAGCTTCTACAATAGGAATCCCCTCTGTTTCTTCTAAAGTTGGGAACAAATATAAATCACAACCACTCATCGCACCTTTAATAACATCGCGTTCTACATAACCAGCAAATACTAGATTATCTAATTCCGTATGAACCGCATCACGTACTTTTTGTGAAGTTGCTGATAAAGGACTATATCCAAACCAAATAAATTTATAATCTGGCATTCTTTTAGCTAATTCAACAAAATCTACAATTCCTTTGCGTTCAATATAAAGTCCAATTCCAATAATGACTTTATCTTTATCACTATATCCATAATCTTTTCTAAATTTTTTTCCTAATGCTTCATCACACTTAAAAAAATCTATTTCGATTCCATTACTAATCGCATATATTTTCTTATCTTCTAACCCCTCATATTCTTTTAATAAATTTTTAGCATACAACGTTGGTGTAACAATGACATCTCCTAAGCTATAACAACGAACAATCCATTTCTTAAACTCTCCTGAAAAGGCATTAGAACCAATAAAAGAATTTTTAAAATCTTCTTCGGTAGAATGAGCATGATAAACTATCTTTTTTCCTAATTTTTTCATTTTTTTGGCAAAATAATATGATTTAGGAAAATAAGTATTAATATGTAAAATATCAAAATCATCTTTAGGATCTAATGTATAATCAATTCCTTCCAGTTCTAAAGCTTTCTGTTGGTGTTGAATTGCTTTCCCTAAACCACTTTTTCCAACAGCTTTTAATCCTTCTGTATATAATAACACTTTCATTACTATTCCTCTTTTCTAAATCCAACCATGAAACCAACCTAAATAGATATAAGCAAACCAAATACCTAATAAGACAATGATTTCCACCCCAAAACAAAGAAATGCTTTAAAATAACTTACTTGTTGATGTTTTTTGCACTTATCAGGGTTTCTTATAGCAAATCTAATCATCAATGAATTAAATAAAATTCCAAATGGAAGATGAAATAAAAAACTTAATATTAAGAATAAAACATTATTTCCATTTAAACCCCATGGAAAAATTATCCAATCATTTATGAAAAATACTATAGGATCTAAAACCCCTATATTTAACAATTTAAAAAGGGCAAATATTCCTATAAAATGAAGAACCGAAAAGAGAACACCTAAAATATAAAAGCGATAATAAATAAGATAATAATAAGTAAAGAAAAAGGCACTAAAGTTAAACTTCCTTCGAAGAAATTTATTATAACCAGGTCCTAAAACTTCTTCTAATTTACTTTTATCAGGTACATCTTTTTTGATTTGATATATTTTATTACCTTTTGTTAAATAACCACACTTCATACAATAGTTATCTTTCATAGGTGTTCCACATTTTGGACACTTCATAACACTCACCTACTTTTATTTTATCATTATAATAAAATTTTTACAAGAATAACATCTTCGCCAATTTTTTCAATTTGTCCCCAACGTACTTCAATTTCATTCGCACTGGAAAACATAGATACAAAAAATTTTGACTTCTCTACAATAAACGATTCTAACTTTCCTTCCATATTAATATTTACATCGATAATACTCCCCACTTTCTTTCCATCCATAACGTTTACAACGTCTTTATTTTGTAAATCTGATAGTCTCATACAACCACCTATTCTAGTGTATGAAAAGAAGACATATATAAGAACAAAAAAAGAACTATTGTTCTTTTTCCAATAATTCTTTTAAAGCATTCTTTAAATCATAAATATTACGTGGACTCATAAAGAGAATGACCGCATTTTTGTGTTTTAAAAGTAACTCTGGCTCATTCATATGAATTAAATGACCATTATTTAATTGATTTAATATAATATTTTCATCAACACCTGGATAATCTTCATATTTATCTTCACGGTCCAAAGTAACTGGTAAAACATAGGCTATATCAGCTAAATTTAAGCTTTCAGCAAAAGCTACACCAAAATCACGAACACGAGCAAGAGTATGAGGTTGTAAGACAGCCACTATTTCTTTGTCAGGATATTTTTGACGAGCAGCACGTATAGTAGAACGAACTTCGGTTGGATGATGTGCATAATCATCTACTAATACAACATCACCAATTGTTTCTTCGTTAAAACGACGTTCTGCCCCTTTAAATGTTTTAAGAGCCTTAGAAACATCTCGTGCTTCTAAGCGTTCATAAGCACAAATGGCAATCACAGCAAGTGAGTTTAACAGCATATGTTTTCCATAAAAAGGAACATCAAAATGTCCATAATAATTTCCTTCAACAATAACATCAAAAGAAATACCTTTGTCAGTATACTCTACATCTTTAGCTAAAATATCATTATCTTCATCTAAACCATAAAAGAAAATAGGTTTTGTAAGTTCTAATGAATGAGTATAAGAATCATCACCACAAGCAATAACCATCTTTTCAGCTTTACCTGCATATTCACGGTACGCATCACGTACATCATCAATATCCTTATAATAATCAGTATGATCTAAATCAATATTTGTAATAATCGCATAAGTAGGCGTATAAGCTAAGAAATGACGTTTGTATTCACAGGCTTCTAAAGCAAAATATTTATTCTCTTTAGAGGCATATCCATGACCATCACCAATTAAATAATTACATCCACAAATTTGTGTTAATACATGAGCAAGTAAAGATGTCGTAGTCGTTTTACCATGACATCCAGCTACGGTAATAGTTTCAAACATTCGCGTTAATTTACCAACCATTTCTTCATAGTGGTAAATTTTACAACCTAACTCTATAGCTCTTTTTACTTCAACATGATCTTCATGAAAAGCATTTCCTTGGATAATAAACATCCCCTCATGAATATTATTCTCATCAAAAGGTAAAATCGGAATTCCTTCCTCACGTAATTTGTCCTCTGTAAAAAGATGAGTTTCTCTATCACTACCTTGTACTTCGTACCCTAAACTATGCATAACAAGGGCTAATGAACTCATACCAGTTCCTTTAATTCCAATAAAATGATACATATTATGATCTCCTTTTCTAATTTATATTTGTAAAAACTCGATAATAAATGGTCCTAAGATCATTAATAATATGAGTGGTACAATAAAAATAACTGAAATGATACTTATTTTATTTGGTATTTTATTAATTTCCCCTTTTATTTCTAATATTTGTTTATCTCGTAAAAAGTCAATTTGATGATACATGGTTTCTAAGATACTATTTCCAAAGACATTGGTTTGTGTAATATTTAAAATAATATTATTTACCGTTTCCGAAGGAATACGTTTTTTCATATCCTCAAGTGCCTCTAATAATGATTTACCAAATTTTACTTCGATTAATGCTTTTTTAAATTCTCTAGATAATTCAGAGTCAACATTCATCACAGTAATTTCAAGTGAATTTTCTAGATTTCTTCCAGACTCTAAAGTCAATGTTAAAATTTCAAAGAAATATAAGGCATCATGATCTAATGTACGTATTCTCTCTTTCTTCGGACGGGTAATAAAAACATAATAGAATAAATAATAATAAATTAACATGGCCATGGGTGCGGTTACATAACCTAACTCTGTATTATATAAAACAATCAAAAATACAATAATGGTTGTTAAATAACGAAAGTTATAAAATGTGATTGCATTCATTTTGGCACGATCACCTAACATATCTAGTTGATCTTGCACAGCTTTAATACGTCGAGGACGATAAATTTTTCGAATAATATTATCCTTCATACAATCACATCCTTACTTTCATAATCTTACGAACAAAATAAATATATACAAGATACATAACAATCATAATAATCATTAAAACAATACCGATTGGTGTAGTATAAAGTGGTACAAAGTACATTGGATTTAAGATACTTACAAACACAATAAACAGAATTGGTACTAAGAATAACGCAATAACTATAATCTTTGAACTTCCGGTTAAAGATAATAATTCTAATTTTAATTTCTTTTTATTAAATAATGATTTTTCAATGGAAGAGAACACTTTAATAATATTCCCACCTGTTTTATTTAAAATACTAAGAGAAGCTGTTAAATAAGTAATTTCTTCTAATTGAATACGTTCTGCGAAACGTTTAAATACTACATCTATTGATAGACCAAAAGAAATTTCTAAATGCATCTTCTTAAATTCTTCACTGATTGGTCCATCTAATTCATGTGTAACTAAATCTATCGCTTGCGTAATACTACGTCCTGATTTAAATGCATTATTCATAACGATAATCGCTTGTAGTAAATCATTTTCTAAACGACTACGATAAGCTCTATATTTATAACGATAAATTAAGTCAGGAACAATAAAACCAATTAAGAAAGGGAATATCCATTCATAAATATATAATACTTGATATTGAATGGTTTTAGAAAAAATCGCAATTCCTAAGAAGATAAATCCCATAATCACTTTATTTGCCAGAATATCCATAGATCGTTTATATTTTTTATTAATAATTCCTAAATATTTTTCATAACGCTTCGCAAAGCGCTGACAAAATACAGATTTATTTAAAATATTACCAATCACATGATTAATCGAGTCATAACGTCGTTCCATATTATCTAATACAGATAAACTGTTATCGTGTAGTGGTTCTAATGCATATTTACTAATGCGTTTTTCTAAACGAACACTACGACGATAATATAAAAGACTCCATAAAATTCCTAACAAAATAATGAAAATACCAATTTGTGTCGCTAATAAAATATTTTGATTATTTTCTAATACTTGGACATGAACTGTCTTAGTAACTGTGTTACCTGCACTATCACTTACGGTATAAACTAAATCTTTAATTCCTAAAGTTGTAAAGTCCAAATCTTCATAATTGGTTACTACTTGTTTTAATAAATCACCATCTTGTTCATCATGTGCTTTAATGCCTTCTAATGGTTTTAAAGTAGAACCTTGAATCATTTGAATAATAGGTTCACCAACATCTAATTTAGGTGCTTCTTTATCAATTTCATAAACGCCTGATAAAATTTCTTGACTTGCAGTATGCGTATAAGTAACAATACGTATTTGATAATTCCCTGTATCCGTCATCGTAATTGTAACGGGACGATTGGTATTGACAGGAATAGGTTCACTCGCTTGCCCCTCTTTAATAATTTGATATTGATATTTTACAACATCTAGGGTTGGAGTGAATATTACATGAACATCCTCATTAGTAGGTGTTGATGTTTCAAATAAATCAAAACCAGATTGATTGTTCATATTTCCCCTCCTATCCAAAAATATCTTTTAAAGTGTCAATTCCGTGAGCTTTAATTTGTTCATAAACTTTTGGTACATAATCATGTAAAATAAACTCACCCATTACTTCACCATTACTTGTAAGACCAGTTTGTTTAAAAGCAAATATTTCTTTTAATTGAATCATATCTTTTTCAAAACCAACAACCTCACAAATACTAGTGACTTTTCGCTTTCCATCTGCTAAACGTTCTACATTTACAACTAAATGAATCGCATTTTCTATATATTCACGAATTGCTGGAATAGGTATTTCCATACCAGCCATTAAAATCATAGTTTCTAAACGGTTTAACGCATCCATTGGTGAATTCGCATGCATTGTCGTTAAACTACCAGTATGTCCGGTATTCATAGCTTGTAACATATCAAACGCTTCTTTTCCACGAACTTCTCCAACAATAATACGATCAGGACGCATACGTAAAGAGTTGATTACTAAATCACGGATGGTAACTTCTCCCGTTCCTTCATAATTCACTAAACGGGTTTCTAATGAAATCACATGTTTTTGTTTCAAACGTAATTCCGCTGCATCTTCAATCGTAATAATACGTTCATCTTCATGAATAAAACTAGAAAGAACATTTAATAAAGTAGTTTTACCACTACCTGTTCCTCCACATATAATAATGTTTAATTTAGCTTGAATACACGCCTCCAAAAAACGAGCCATATACGGAGTTAAAGTACCAGTACGAAGAAAATCATCAATGGTTGCTAATTCATCTTTAAACTTACGAATTGTTAAAACTGGTCCTTTTAAAGATAATGGTGGAATAACAGCATTTAAACGAGAACCATTTTTTAATCGTGCATCCACCATAGGATTAGCAGTATCAATGGTACGACCTAAAGGTTGAATCATACGTTGTATAGTTCGTACAATATGATCATCATTAATAAATGATACGCTATCATCTTTAATTACATGACCATCCACTTCAATGTAAATTTCATCTTTACCATTTACCATAATTTCAGTAATATTTGGATCTTCTAACAAATCAGTAATAGGTCCATATCCATTAATCTCATTATCAATCAAATTATAAATATAACTACGTTCAATATTAGATAGGTCATAACCTTCTAACGTTTTATCAATTTGTTCATGAATAAAATCATCCATTGTTCCATGATGTAATACATTATTGTCAATTAAATTTTGAATAATTTTATTTCGTAATTCATCTAACAAAACTTTATTTTCAAACGCCTCATAATCACTTTTATAAAGATCTTGACTCGATATGTTTTTCTCTACATCAAATTCGTCTAAAAAGCTTTTCATTTATTCACCTGCTTACTTGTATTGTTATCTTTTAATAAAGATTCCGCAATTTTTTTAAAATGATCAATACTCTTCCGATTTACTAAACCTAATTTAGGATCTAATGTTGGAATCTTTCCATCCAATACATATTTATGAATATTCTTGATATAAAAATTAGATGGAATAGTATAGTCAATATTATCTTTAATAATATTTTTTATATCGTACTTAGAAAAATAATGCATACGATGATCTAGCGAATCATTCAAGATTATTTTAAAGTTAGTACGTTCCATATTTTTCAATACTGAAATCATTGATTTCATATTTTTAAGATCCATAGGATCATTAGACATCAAATAAACAATCCAATCACTATGATCCATACAATTTAACGTGTGAAGTGACATGTGATGAATAGTATCCATAAGAATGACATCATACATCGACACTACTTTTCCTAAAATCAAGTTTAAATAATCGGAAGAGATTCTATTTTCTAAACGTGGATCTTTAGGCGATGCGAGTACATCAATTTTATCTGAATAATGCAACAAATAATTTTCAATATCTTGAAAACGACCATTATTCAAATCTTCTGCTAAATAAAACAAATCTTTTTGAACATCTAAATTTAATGATAATGCGATCGCACCACTAGAAAGGTCCATATCAATAATTAACACTTTCTTTCCCATTGATGCATATACTCCAGCCAAATTTAAAACCGTAGTGGTTTTTCCGACCCCACCTTTTACAGATGTAATAGTGATTACTTTTGCTTTTTTTATTGCCATAAGTTCTCCTACTCCTTTATTATTCTTATCTTCTGGTCATTATAACCTTTATATGTTTTATCTATTTTATAAATTCGTTGATTGATTAATGTTCCAAATAAGTTTTGACGTGTCACAACCACATGTACTTTAATTTCCTCACTTGTAACTGTTACTTCTAACGTTTGAATAGAATCTATATTCTTTTTCAATATCGTTTCGATTTTTTGTTGCTTTTCATCTTCTGGTAATTGTTCTTGTTTTAATCCATAAGTAATAGCTTCCTTTATTGTGTTCTCAACACTACGTTCAGCAATTTTCATAAAACCAACATCGACTACAAACACAAATAAAATAAGAAATAATGGTAACAACAATAAAAATCCTACCAGAACTTGTCCCTTACGCCCCATTATATATCACTCTCTTTGTTTCTATTTTAAATGGGCTATTTAAAATTCGATTTAAACCTGGTGTGTGAATAGAAACTCGTTCAGAAAGATAAATCGTTACATATTCTTCACTAGAATCAATATTCAATGTTAATTGATTATTTGAAACATAATCCGTCATATCTTGAGTACGATTTCCTTGATAGAAGTCTACTATTGTATCCAAATCTTTTTCTAATGTGTATTTTTTATAAATAATATTACCAAAATCAACCATTCCTAAAACAATCAACATTAAAACTGGTAATATAATAATAAATTCTACCAACGCCTGCCCTTTATTCATTATCATCACACTCGCATATTATATAAAAATTATATCAAAAAATAAGATATTCGACAAGCAAATTATAAAAAGAAAAAAAGGATTATTCATCCTTTACTCTTTATCTACACATTTTCCTTCTCCAGGTTTGTCACCCTCTACATAAACCTTATCTACTAAAGAGCATGATGTTTTGGTCATCGAATCTGTCAAATACCCCCCTAATAACTTAACCACGCTAACTACAATAACACTAATCACAGCGATAATTAATAAATATTCGACAAGCGCTTGTCCCTTTTGACTATTTCTCATGTTTTCCCTCCGTCTTTATTCTAGTCTATTATTAATCTTAGTTTAACCTTTTTTTGGGAATTTGTCAATTCATTTTAATTATGTTATAGTAAAGTTGGTGAGTTTATGCGGATTTTAATCAATCAAAAGGAACAAGATTTTATCCTTTGTAATAATTTTAAAACACGTTTTTTAGGACTAATGGGTAAAAAAAATATTCAAGATATTTATGTATTCCCTCATTGTAATAGTATTCACACCTTTTTTATGAGAGAACCTATTGATGTTGTCCTATTAAAAAAAGATGGTACGGTTATAAAAACGATAGAAAATCTAAAACCATGGCGAATGATTATTCCACAAAAAAATGTATATTGGATAATAGAATTACCAAAAAAAACGTTAAAAACAAAGGAACTACAGTTTTTTCTGTAATTCCTTTTTTGTTTGTTCTTCCCATTCCAAGGCATAATACATTCCCCAAATATACCTTAAATAATTAATAAGAGAATCACGGCGTAAAAAACGAATTATTTGATTCAATTCTGATTTAGAATAAGCATCTTTCATACGCCATCCTTTGATAAACGACAATTCCTCTATAACCATATTACAATAATTAGATAAAATGTTATTTTTACGATGTCGATAAAAACTTTGTACGGCGTAAGAATTACCTTTAAAAGCCGAAAAACGCGCTTCCATAATCAAGGGAAAACACTCTTGAGCCAAAGGATTAGAAGTAAAACCATACAATCGATCTAAATAATGAGCAAATTCATGAAGTAAAACAAAACAATCTTGAATCGTATTAGTTCGATGAATGAGAATACCATTATTTTCATAAATTCCTGTTTCCGACTCCAAAACACTTGGATGATATATAAAATCTATTTTGGTCTTTTCTTGGATAATATATCCCCATTCTCTATTGATAAAATAATAAAATTGAATAACTTGTTCTAAACAATCATCATATGATGATTTATCCCAATCAAAAATAAAAGATGACTCTTTTATTTTCTCTAGAAACTTAGAAGTTTCTTCCAAATTTAACATTTTTATTTCATCAATACGTTGTGCATATTGTCTAAGAATCTTTTGGTTACTCTTTATATTCGAATTCATAATCTAAGATACAAATAGTATCCCCTTCTTTAGCTCCACGTTCACGAAGTTCATCATCTACACCCATCTTACGTAATTTATTCGCAAAACGTATAGCTGCCTCATCACTCGTAAAGCGCGTCATACGAAGTAGTTTTTCTACTTGTTCACCACGAATAACCCATACATTTCCTTCATGATTAATGGTAAATGGTTTTTCCTCTTTAAACTTGTATAAAACATGACTTTCAAATCTTTCAGGTTGATATAATGGTTCTTTAGCAATCGAATCTAATAAATCAGCTAATTTAAGCAAAATGACATCAATTCCTTCACCAGTCAATCCTGACATTTCATAAACTGGAACATCTCCCATTTTCTCTTTGAATTGTTTTAGATTTTCTTTAGCTCCTGGCATATCCATTTTATTAGCGATAACAATTTGTGGTTTTTTCAAAATTTGATTATTAAAAGCCTCTAACTCTTGATTAATAGTCACATAATCTTCATAAGGATCACGACCTTCAAAGCCACTCATATCTACTATATGAGCAAGTACTCTAGTACGTTCAATGTGTTTTAGGAAACGGTCTCCAAGTCCTTCACCTAAAGACGCGCCTTTAATTAAACCAGGTAAATCCGCAATCACAAAACTACGGTGATCTTTGGTCATTACAACACCTAAATTAGGACGTAAAGTCGTAAAATGATAAGCCGCAATTTTAGGTCGAGACGCGCTAACTTTAGAAATGAAAGTAGATTTACCAACACTTGGCATTCCTACTAATCCAACATCAGCAAGAAGTTTTAATTCAACCTTTACACGACGTTCTTCTCCAGGTTCGCCATTTTCTGCATAAGAAGGAGCAGGATTTGCACGAGTGGCAAACGCTATATTTCCACGTCCACCACGTCCACCTTTAGCAATAACAGCTTGTTCTTTATGTTTTGTTAAATCCGCAACAATAAACCCTGTTTCCTCATCAGTTACAACTGTTCCTACAGGAACTTTAACAATAATGTCATCACTGTTTTTGCCATGTTTTCCTTTACCTTCGCCATTTGCCCCTTTCTTACCCTTAATGTGTTTACGAAGACGTAAATCTAATAGTGTGTTTAATCCTTCATCAGCTTCAAAGATAATATCACTACCTTTTCCACCATTACCACCAAAAGGGCCTCCCATTTCTACATATTTCTCGCGACGAAAAGCCATACACCCATCGCCACCATTACCAGCTTTTACATCTAATATTACCTCATCGACAAACATACTCGTCACCTCTAAACCATTATACACGAAAAATGTATAAAAAAAAAGGCACAGCCTTATTTTTTATTTGAGAAAACTGTAACAGCGATTAATAATAGAATAATCACGATTACAACAATAATAACAATATTCATATTTTGTGTTCCACTACTAGGTTTTTGTACTACCGCTAAGAAATTTACTGCTTCACCTAATCTTAACAACATGTTAAGCCCCTAACCCACTTAGTAGAACAGCTAGTGGAATTAAGTTATAGAAAAACTTAACCATCATCGCCAAACAAATATTATTATCGTTTTTAACATATATGACATTTAATAAAACGGCAAATAGAAGATATGGAATCATATTTAACCATGTAATTGGTAAACTTAAGTTATTATACATAATATTAACAAATGCATAAATTACACTACTTACCAAAATATAAATGGCATTCGGTTTAATAATAGTACGAATAGATTCCTTAAATAACAATTCTTCTGCGATTGACGCAAAAACTAAAGTCTTAAAAATTGTATAAATAGTATCTAAGCTATAAATGGAATATATAGCAACTGTATTTCCGTCAAAGTTTTCCATCTCAGGAAATAATTCCATTAATACCATTCCAATAACCATATAGCATACTAACAAAACTAACGCATAACCAATAGAACCAAACAATTCTTTTATTACTTTCTTTTTCTTCAATGCATCTAAACTATTTTTAATAGCGTTTTTGTATAAAACAATCATTAAAATTAAAAATAACAAATCAGCTATAAAATTAATCGAAACACTATTACCAAATATAGTTACAAAACAATTCACATACAAAAAATAAATTGCAAAGACCAGTAAAGTCTTAATGATATTTATCTTATTCACATTTTGCATACTCTCCCTACTTTCCATTTTTATTATATCATAATCAAAAAAAAAGAAAAGTAAGTTTTCTTTTCTTTACATTCATTGACACAAAAAAGTCCAATCGGACTTCTTTGTGTCGCTTTATTCACTTCTAAGCGATTAGAAGAATCTTGCTAGCCATTTCCACATAATGCTTCAGGCCTCCTTCCCCTTACATACTTCACACTTTGAGTATATCATCAATTTATCAAAATATCAAGTATCTTTCACGCGAAAAAAGTAGATACTCGCTATTTTGTATCTACTTTTTATTCTATTTTCCTTCTTTTTCCTGTTTTTCAGGGTATACGCTAACCTGTTTCTTATTCTTTCCTACACGTTCAAATTTAACATATCCATCAATTTTAGCATAAATAGTATCATCTTTACCAATACCTACATTTTTACCTGGATAAATCTTTGTTCCGCGTTGACGATATATAATAGATCCACCTGTTACAAATTCTCCATCACTTGCTTTTGCACCTAAACGTTTAGCAATTGAATCACGACCGTTCTTCGTTGAACCTTGTCCTTTTTTATGTGCGAATAACTGAATATCAAATTGTAATAACTTTAATAAGTCTTTCATGGATACACCTCCTTATTTTATGATTTTTATATTTTCCGTATATTGTGTTTCCAATTCCTCTAATAAATCTAACATATTCTTTAAAAATGTTATGGAAACTGGATTTTCTTTTAACACTTTAATTTTCAATCCATCTTGATTTTGTTCAAAATCAATTAAAGATGAATCATATTTCATAATTCCATTTACTGTGGTAATCACGGTACTACTAACAGCAGCACACACAATATCATTCCCATACTCATCATATAATGCATGACCCGAAATAGAAATCTCTTGGATTTTCCCTTTAGTTTGAGAAACTCTAACTTTAATCATATTACTTATCCGAAATTTTCTTGATTTCTACTTTTGTATATGGTTGACGATGACCTTGTTTTTTACGTGATTTTTTCTTTGGTAAATATTTAAACACGATAGTCTTTTTACTTTTACCATGTTTAATAACTTCACCTGTCACAGTCGCACCTTTTACTGTAGGTGTACCAACTTTACCATTGACCATTAATACTTCGTCAAAAACTACTTTTGAACCAGCTTCATTATCTAATTTTTCAATATAGATAATGGAACCTTCTTCCACATAGTATTGTTTTCCACCAGTTTCGATTACTGCTTTCATATTTTCCCTCCTTTAATCTCAGACTCGCCTATATAAGGTACTTACGTTTAAACCTTAGTTCGTGCGGTTGTAGAGAGGCTCTACACAATACAAGATTTTATCATAGAAGTGTTTCTTTGTCAAATATTTTCTTTAATATTTCACGTTCTGTTATATATCTATTATTTATATAAAATAAATGTTTATAGTCTCTTTTCATCCTTTTTAGGGATGCCTCATTTATAATCATTCGTTTCTTAAATGAAAAGGTATATAGATAACGTTCTAACAAGAACTTTCTGAAGTAAAAGGGATATTCTTTATATACCTTATAAATGTGTTTGTGAAGTAGTAAAAGGGTTATTAATAAGAAGCCGTTATGAAAAATGAGGCTATTTAATAATAACAAAAAAATAGCGAGGATGCAAGAAAAAAACGTCAATATCTGATAACTTTTATAAAATGGGGAAAATTTCTGTAAAGTAAGATGAAATAACTTAGAACCATCTAAAGGTATAATTGGTAATAAATTAAATGCCAAAATAATGAAATGATAATAAGTGAGAACTTCATCTACTTTACACTGTAGCAAATAATAACCAAAAATTTGAAAAATTGGTCCCATTACTGTAATAATCCACTCTTCTTTTATTGGTTTATTTAACGCATCTTCAAACAAAGTAATTCCTCCGAACGGAAGAATGATAATTTTTTTTATATTCCATTTGAAATACATACCGGCCGAAATATGACCACATTCATGAATTAATATTAAATAAGTAAATAAAGCAAATTCATAAAAATAACCAGCAAGAACACAAACCAATGCGACGATATAAAAAAAGAAATGGAATTGGATCTTACTTAATATAGTTTTTATAGTCCAACGCTTTTCCATCTTTTTTAAATACCATATAAAGAGAATCTGATTTTACCTCACCAATCAAACTTCCCTTCTCTACATAATCATATAATTTTAAATTATTCACCGACAAATTAGAATACCACACATCAATTCCATTTACTTGTTGCACAATCACTGTATTTTTATAATCATCTTTATCTCCTATAAAAACTACTAAACCACTCTCTAGTGCTGGCACCATATAATTTTTATCTACTTTTAATTCTACCCCATCTTTATAAATATTAGTTTCTTTATAAACAATCTTTTCATTAAATACCGAAGTTGTATTTTTATCAAATAAATCTTTAAATGGCATCGGACTTCCCATATACTTTTGATAAAGCTGATTAAATGTAGCAAAAGAAAAATGACTATTATATACATATTTATAAAAATCGGTTTTAAATTGAGTATCCTTCTTCAAAAAGATTAAAGCAATTAAGGTTAAAAATACTACTAATAATATTTTACAAAGATAACGATAAATATGGAATGTCTTTTTTGTTGGTTTATGAGTAGGCATAGAACTTTGATGTTTCTTTCTTTTCATTTCTTTGCGAATGCGCTCTATATCTGAATTCATATCGTATCACCTATCACTAAGATATGAAAAAAAGAGCTTGCCTAGAACTCTTTATACTTTTTCACGTGCTTTCTTAGAAAAAATACAACCACAATAATCTTGACGATATAAATGATACTCACGAGATAATTCAATTGAACGTTTATATCCGTTTTTCTTTTTAAAGTCTGCATATAAATAATTAATATTGTATTTATGGCCCAACTCTTCGCCAATTTCATTTAACCAATCTGCGTTTTTATAAGGACTAATAGACAAAGTCGTACCAAAATAATCAAATTGATTTTCTTTTGCTAAACGAGCAGTTTCTTCCAAACGTAACTTATAACATTTATAACAACGACTTCCCCCTTCAGGTTCCTGTTCGAAACCTTTCACCATGTTTTCGTACTTTTCACCATCATAATTACAAGACAACATAGTTACATTACAAGCCGAATCAAACTCTTCAATAAATCGTTTAACTTCAGATAAACGTTTTTCATATTCTTCTAAAGGAGAAATATTGGGATTATAATAAAGTAATGTAATATCAAAATAACGACTTAAATATTCGATACAATAGCTACTACATGGAGCACAACAAACTTGTAATAATAATTTTTTTCTTGTTCCATTTAAATTTTCTATAATGGTATCTAACTCTTTTTGATAATTACGCTTCATAATATTCCTCCTGTTCTTTGGTATCATAACAAAAAAACAAACATAAGGTCAAGAATCTTGAATTTGAATTAAAATTGTGATAGTATGAGTATGTATTGCCCCATAGCCAAGTGGTAAGGCATCGGACTCTGACTCCGTGAGCGCTAGTTCGAATCTAGCTGGGGCAGCCATTATAATAATCCGAGATACAACTGTATCTTTTTATATGCACTAATTTTGAACAATAAAATTTAGAATTTTCATATCTGGTTTTATCATCGTTTGAAACGGTTTAGAGTTTTGTTTTATTTTATTATAAAAATTAGATAGTTCTTTTAACAAGTCGCTATATCTTTCAGAAGTCATATACCAACATCCTTTTAATTTGCATTGTTCGTCATAATCATAAATAAAAAGATATGAATCGTCGAATAGAACAAAATCATAAAACTTTTGATTTGAATATGAATCAATATTATCAATCATAATATTTTCACCTAAATCTTGGCTAATATAATAACTGTAATATTCAAAACATAAATAATCAGTAACCGGAAATCTAACTAGGTGCAAACGTTCTAGTGATATATTCTTTTTTAAAGCTGTTTCATAAAAATTTTTTTCTGTTTCTTTAAACAGTAATAATTTTTCTGCAAAAGAAACAATATCTTTTCTAAAAAAATCAATCATAGGAGAATCCGGCCCTTCAGCATAATACTGTAAACACTCAAATTTTTTAAATGATTTAGTCATAGAATTCCAGCAAATATCAAAATAAGAATTAAATTCTTGTATTGATAAATAAGATGCTTGAGAAATATATTTTTGAAAATCAATCATTAAAACATCATCCCCATATCATTATTATACAATAAAGGAGCAAATATGAAAATAGAACATGAATTAGAACCTTTTTATAATCAAGATTCAAAAATACTTATTTTAGGAACAATGCCATCTGTAAAATCAAGAGAACTTGGATTTTATTATGCCCATCCTAAAAATCGTTTTTGGTGGGTTTTATCACAAGTTTATCAAGAAGAACTACCTACTACAATAGAAGATAAGAAAAAGTTCTTAAAAAAACATTATATTGCCCTTTTTGATGTGTTAAAAACTTGTTCTATTGAAGGTTCTAGTGATGCTAGTATTAAAAATCCCATTCCCAATGATTTATCCCCTCTTTTGAAAAACAGCCAAATAACAACCATATTCACCACTGGAAAGAAAGCCTATCAACTCTATCAAAGATACATCTATCCTAAAACTAAAATACCTGCCATATCTCTACCTTCTACCTCACCAGCATACGCAAGACGTGATATTAAGGAATATTTGATACAAGAATATCAACAAATTGTAGAATACACAAAAAAATAAAAGAGAGCCACTCTTTTATTTTAATTTTAATGTTTTTACTACAGGAGAATCATATTTTAGTTTTTCTATTCTTTCATTATAACCATGATTATAATAATATTTATAATTACGATCTGCTTCTTCAAATGTTATTACATTATTAAAAGCATCCCTATAATAATGATATTTAATTGGATCACAACGGTTTAACAAATCCAAATATAATGCCGTGTTTTCACGAACTTCTTTTATATCTTTAACAACACTAGGTGATACATTTGAACGACTTAAACTAAGATTAATCAACCATAAACTATTTTTTATGTTGTTTTCTTTTGAAACGCTACTAATGATTTTACGATTTAATATCGCACGATTAACCTGATTGTTTAATGAGTTATTTTTCTTACCAAATTCAAGAGTTTGTTTTTTACCTACCACATTATTTAACGATAATAATAGGTTTTCGTAATCTTCGTTTGTAGTATAATCTAAAAAATTCACATAATCATCAGAATTAACGATTTTATTTTCAAGTAAATATTCATTAAGCGTTCCCTCGTAACAAATATATATTAAACCGTACTCAATAGCTTCTTGATTTCCAGTAAATATAACCTCTTTTAAAAGACGGAGTTTATTAGCACCAGAAACCTGTTGCATAAACACTAGCATATCATATGCGCTTCCTAATTTAATAATAGCATACGGCAGACGTTGTCCGCAACCTAACAACTTAAAATAACAAAAAAAGCAAACCCCACTTGAAATAGTTTG
>CALVJM010000007.1 GCA_944332155.1 uncultured Bacilli bacterium | reverse complement strand
AATATAGCAATAAAAAATGATAATGTAGGTAGAAAACCACTTTCATTATCATCGATTCTATATAATTTCATAAAAATATTAAAAAATATCATAAATTTTAACAAAAAAATTTATTCATAAGAAAACCACTAGAAAAATCTAGGGGTTTGTCTACATTCTGAAATAAAAGGAATTTCTTCCTTTTATTTTGACATTGCTGGTGCAGTCATTGAATCTTTTTCTATTGTCTCTGTTAAAACTGTTCCTAATCCTTCATGAACTTGATTCAGTTTTGGCATATAATGTTGATTCATATGATCTATTACATTATCTGTTCTATTTTTAGAGTCTTTTGAAACAAAGTCATAAACCATTTGTTCTATTTCTTGTCTACATTGTTCATAATTAGATTTATTTACTTTCTGAAATACTTGAATAATATCTTTTGTAAGTTGTTCATTATAATCTAAATGAACTAAAGCATCATCAGTATAACCAATAACTTGATTAAATTGTTTTAATAATTCTCCAATGCAATAAATTCGTTCATTCACAGGAGCATTTTCTTGAACTTGTTGTTTTATGTAATGTAAACCATTACCAACTACTTCACGACTGTGATTTGTTACTACATTATTATAATTCATTTGGTGGGAATTAATCACTCGTCGTATTTCTTCTTTTGGAAAATCAATAGATAAATTATGCAAACGAATGTATTGTTCCATACGGTCAAGCAAGTTGTTTTCACTCGTTTTCCCTTCTTCTCGTAATGTGGTTTCCAATTCGTTTGGCAATATACTAATAATATCAGTATATTCTCCATATAATTTTTCCATTTTCAATATGATCACCTACCTACCTACAGTATATCATAACATTTCAAAAAAAGAA
Organism: uncultured Bacilli bacterium; assembly: GCA_944332155.1. Lineage (GTDB taxonomy): Bacteria > Bacillota_I > Bacilli_A > RF39 > UBA660 > Pelethosoma. Next base: position 30,946 of record CALVJM010000007.1, on the reverse strand, counting down.
AATAAATTTAAAAAAACTTTCTTTATTATCTCTAAAGAAAGTTTTTGTTTACATTAGATTCGATCTACTGTCATTAAGTTTGTTGTTTTTTTCTCTAAATTATTTGAGAATGTACCAGTCATAATAATCGTATCTCCTGGATTTAAACTAGCCATTTTTTTAGCAGCTTCTTTTGATTTTTCTAAAACATCTTCAACTGATTCATAAACTGGAACAACAAATGGATAAACTCCCCAGTTCAAAGTTAATTTATTAGCTACTTCTTCACTAGTACATCCAGCAAGAACTAAACTTTTTGGTTTTAAATTACTAATACGTTTAGCTGTATACCCACTCATTGTTGGGGTTACAATAGCTTTAATATCAAGAACATGAGCAGCTTCTACTACAGCATGTGCGATTGTACTTGTAATGTTTTCATGACGTAAATCAGCAAATTTGCGATTATAATCATAATTTCTTTCAGCATATTCACAAATTGCAGCCATATACTGTACAGTTTCCACAGGGAATTTTCCTGTTGTTGTTTCCCCACTTAACATAACCGCATCAGTACCTTCTAATACAGCATTAGCAACATCACTAACTTCGGCACGTGTAGGACGAGCATTTTTCTTCATAGATTCTAACATTTCAGTAGCAACTACACAGATTTTTCCACGTTCACGTACACGTTTAATAATATCTTTTTGAATAATTGGTAATTCATATACTGGAACTTCTACACCTAAATCACCACGTGCGACCATAATTCCACTACATTCAGGTATAATTTCATCTAAATTGTTTACACCAGTACGACTTTCAATTTTAGCAATTAATTTAATATCTGTACGATTTTCCTCTTCTAAAATCTTTTTAACATCTAAAATATCTTGACGACTATTAACAAAAGATAAAGCAATAAAATCAGCTTCATGACGACATGCATAAATAATATCTTCACGATCTGTTTCACTAATAAAAGGAATATCTAAGTGAACACCTGGTACACTTAAACTTTTTTTATTACCTAATACACCACCATGTAAAATTTGGCATGTAACTCCATCTTCTTCTTTAGATGTGACAATAATTTCCATTAAACCATTTTCAAGTAAAATAGAATTTCCTACTTGTAGTGAATCAATCGCGCTTGGATGATTTACAGAAAAACGTTCTTCATTACCAAGTACATTTTCTTTTACGATACGAATTGTTTTTCCTTCAACTAAATTAATACTGTCATTCTCTAACATTCCATTACGGAACTCTGGTCCTTTTGTATCATATAAAATTCCAATATGTTTTCCCGTATTTTTTCTTACTTCGTGTACAGAAGCAACAACAGCTTTTTTCTCTTCTTCTGTAGCATGTGAAAAATTAATACGAGCTACATTCATACCAGCATCTACCATCTTAGTCATTACTTCAACTGGACAACTAGATGGTCCAATACTACAAATAATCTTTGTTTTTTTCATCAATATCACCACCTTCTTTTTCCACAAGGTCCATTTTATCATAAAGTTAACTTAAAATAAACCCTATTTTTTTATTTTTTTGACTTTTTTATTTTTTTTCGTTGGCATTTTGTACAATAGTAAGTTCCTCTTCCACCAACTTTTATTTTAATGATTTTATTACCACAAGAAGGACATTCTTCTCCTTCTTTATTATGTACAAACAATTCATTTTGAAACAACCCATGAACTCCTTGACTACTCTCATAACTACGAATCGTTGTTCCTCCTAATTTGATAGCTCTTTCTAATACTTCTTTGGTATTTTTAATAATATGTTCACAATCACTTTTGGTAAGTTCTAAACTAGGTGTTAAGGGATTAATATGTGATAGAAACAATATTTCATCTGCATAAATATTACCAATACCAGTAATAATACTTTGATCTAATAAAACCGATTTGATTGGTAATTTTTTCTTTTGATACTTTTCTAATAAATAATTCGCATCCAAATTAGAATCCCATGGTTCTAAGCCTAATTCACATAATGGTTTTTGATTATATGTTTCTTCGGTTTTATATAAATACATGCGACCAAATTTACGTGTATCTTGATAACGTAGTTCCGTACCATCGGTAAATTCAAAAATAACATGTTCGTGTTTATTAATAATTTCATTAGAATCTTTTAAGAAAAATTTTCCTTCCATACGTAGATGACTTAATAATGTATATCCTTCAAAGTCAAATAATAACCACTTACCACGACGATAAATGTCTTTAATTTGTTTTCCTTTTATTATTTCTATAAATTTATCAATAGATGGATACTCAATCATTTTAGGATATAATACTTTTACATCTTTAATTTTTTTATGTAAAACTTTATACTTTAATGTTTCTTTAACAGTTTCTACTTCTGGTAATTCTGGCATAATACTCACCTCTCTACTTATTATATCAAAAAAAGAAAAAGCTATAAATGCTTTTACTTTTAATGTTTTTTATTTTTTTACTTTGTATTTTACTGTTTCGCCTTGATTAAATACCATTAAGGATTCAGGATCTAAAATATGATTCTTATCTAATAATAAATTTTCGAAAAATTTTCTTAAACCTTCATAAGAATAATCAATCTTTAATTTTGCATTTTGGTATTGACTACGAACTAATGCACATCTAAAATAAAGCGAGTTTTCTTTAAACGGAGTATTATTTACAGTATATCCTAAAGATTTTAGATATTGTTGTATGAAAATAGCAATAGTTCTGGTATTTCCTTCTCTAAATGGATGAACCTGCCAAATACTAGATACAAAATTAATTAAATGTTCAATCACTTGTTCTGAATACTGATGATTATACAAGAAGTATTGTTCTTGTTGAAATTCGTAATTTAGTGTAGGCTCAATTTCATATGGTGGAGTAAAATAAATATAATCTCCATTTAAAATAGTTTCTTCACTCATAAGGGAGGTTTGACGATATTCACCTGCAAAAGCATACACATCTTGAAATAAATAGTGATGAATTTGTTTGATATAATTACTACTTAAAGAAAAAGAGTGATCTTGTTTCAAAAATGAAACAATACGCGATGAAACTAAATCAATTTCTTTTTGTTTAGCTAACTTCATTTCCACATAACGATAGTATTTAGATAAATATTCCGTAACTTCTTCTTCTGATAACTGATTCTCAATATTATAACTACTTAAAATGGTCAAAAGGATAGAAGGATCGGAATAACCATCTACACTTTGTAATCCTAATGCCATATTCCATAATTCTTCTCGTTCAGAAACTGTTAATTTATTTTGTTGATCATACTCTGCCATTTTTCTTAAGACTTCTTTATTATTCATATTATAATCCCCTCTATAGATATGAGTTATTATAACAAATTATATGAATTTGTCAAATTTATTTTTTTATACCAGCTATACTGGTTTTACCATAAATATTATCATATATTTGATTTAATTTTTGCGTTTCATTAAGTAAATCAACGACTAATAGATTACTAGTTTCTTTCATTTGTAACTTACTTAAAACTCCCATAGTTATGAAATAATCTATTTTATTGACACTATCATTAAACAATTCAAAATTCTCTGTTCCAATCATATTAGTAAATTTTGATATATCACCAGATAATGAAGCACAAATAATTTCATTACGATACTTATCCCACAATGGTTTAACCAAATTTCTTAAGAACGAATGTGTATTTTGATTTAGCGAATTATAAATAACTCTATCATGTGGTTCTAGTAAATAAATATTTTTTTCCATTAACTTATTTCTAATTTCTAACGCTAATAGCTCTACTAAAACCTCATTTAATCTTTCATACTTCCTTTTTTGGGGATTATACTTATTACGTTCCTCAATATCATAATCATCAAAACCACTTTTGGTCAAACAAGCTACTTCAATCGCATGAATCAATTCATGTATATAAATATAATCTAAAATTCCTACAGTATCTGGACATACTGTATAATATAGCAAAGCAAAAACATGATTATCATCACTAGCAGCGGATATACTAACACTTTTTTCTTTTATTAAATGATAAAGATATTCGGTATATTCCTCATTGTTAAAATGTTTCGCGTGCGGTTGAAAAAAGGAAGTAGAACAAATATATTCTTTAGTAACTTCTTCATTTTTCTGTAATTTAAGTTACTTTATTTTTTCTATAACTTCCAAACTTGGAAACAATTTTTTTATATCTTCCTGTTGCAAGAAGGCAGCATATATCTGACATTTTTCGTTTAATGATAGGTCTTCTTTGACAACAGGAATACGAATTCCCAATTGTTCTAAATATTTCAATTGTTGTTCATAAATAAACACATTTTCACTAACATTAGATTCCATAAGCTGACTCATATCATCTTTAGAGAAAATTTCAATATGAGAATAACCATCTAAATTTATTATTTGCGATTTTTCTTCTATTGTTGTGTATTTAGCATCTAAACATCGAATAATATCACTATTAAGATTATCTTCTATTTCTTGATATAACTCTATTCTCTTCTTTAAGATAATTTTATTTTTTCTTTGTTTTTCATTATCTATATAATCTTGATAAACTTGAATTTCTTTTTTATATTCCTGTAACTCTTTTAATAAGTCATTATGTACTTTTAAATAATAATTTATTTTATTCATTAAATTCTGATACTCTTCGGTAGTTTTAAATTGATTATAATTTTCTCTTGTAATTTCGTCTACTTCTTTGGCACGTAAAAAATTTATAAAATTAATTTGTTCAAATAATACAGGATCATGTTCTTGATTAGTTTTAAAAGAAAAGATAGCAAGCGGAAATCCTGTAGGACAATCAAAATTAGAAATACTGTAAAAAAACTTCTTAATTAGATTTTCTAATTCACTTGGTAATGGTTCAGCATAACTCCGGATAGGATATGATGAAATATCAATACCAATATTTTGTAAAAATTTAAGTGCGAGTTCTTTCTTTTTACAATTTTCCAAAAAATTATAATAAGCTTGTATTCCTTCTATATTATTATAAGTAATATCATAAATATTAGAAACACGTTCTTCAATAATATTGCGAAATTCTTCACCTATGACTTCTACAATTGTATCTATAATTTGTAAATTAATCTTTTTTAAATCAATATTTAATACATTCACGGAAGCTTTTCCTATACTTATTTCTTCTATTCATTTTCTTTAATGATATCTAGATATTACTTAACTTCAATCTTTTCTAATCCACCCATATATGGTCTTAATACTTCTGGTATTGTTACACTTCCATCCTCGTTATAATTATTTTCAATTAAAGCAATAAGAGCACGAGTAGAAGCTAAAACTGTATTATTTAATGTACTAACATAATACGTACCATTTTCTCCTTTGGTACGAATACCTAAACGTCTAGCTTGAGCATCTCCTAATGTTGAGCATGAACCAACCTCAAAATATTTTTGTTGCCTAGGACTCCATGCCTCTACATCACAAGATTTTACTTTTAAATCGGCAAGATCCCCACTACAACACTCTAATGTACGTACTGGAATATCCATATTTCTAAATAATTCTACTGTATAAGACCACATCTTATTATACCAATCCATTGCTTCTTCTGGTTTACACAAAACAATCATTTCTTGTTTTTCAAATTGATGTACACGGTAAATTCCACGTTCTTCAATACCGTGTGCACCTACTTCTTTACGAAAGCATGGAGAATAAGACGTCATAGTAATAGGAAGATCACTTTCTTTAACCATTTGATCTTTAAATTTACCAATCATTGAATGTTCACTAGTTCCAATTAAATATAAATCTTCACCTTCAATTTTATACATCATCGCATCCATTTCATCAAAACTCATAACACCTGTTACAACATCAGAACGAATCATAAATGGGGGAATACAATAAGTAAATCCTTTATCAATCATAAAATCACGCGCATAGCTTAACATCGCACTTGAAAGACGCGCAATATCTCCCATTAAATAGTAAAATCCATTCCCACTCGTACGACCACTACTAACTTTATCTAATCCATTTAATTTTTCTATAATATCGGCATGATAAGGAATCTCATAATCTGGAACCAATGGCTCACCAAATTTTTCTATTTCTACATTTTCTTGGTCATCTTTTCCAATAGGAACAGTATCAGCAATAATATTAGGAATTACCATCATTCTCTTTTGTATTTCTTTCTTTAATTCCTCTTCTTTTTTACCTAGTTCATCGATTTGATTACCAAAAGAAGAAACTTCTTCTTTTATCTTCGTGGCCTCTTCCTTTTTTCCTTCTCGCATTAGAGAACCAATCTCACTACTTTTTGAATTTCTTAAAGCACGTAATTCGTCACCTTTTTGTTTTACATCACGAAATTCTTTATCTAATTCATAAATTTCATCGACTAATGGTAATTTTTGATTTTGAAATTTCTTTTTAATATTTTCCTTTACTAATTCTCTGTTTTCTCTTATTAATTTAATATCAATCATTTTTATCTCCCTCTCTTATTTAATTGATTTATCACTTTCTGATAATTAGGTTTATATTTTTTCTCTACCCGTTTTTTATCCTCTTCAGTAACAATAGGAATTCTACTTAAATCCATATTATTTTCCATATCTGCTTTTTTGACCATTAAGGCATCTTTATTATTACTCTGGATTAATCGCTCGATAAATTCTTCATAATTTTCTTCTTCTTTTTTCGTAACAAGTAAAATACTATTAATAATCGATTGTGGAAAATTCATCCATAATAAATCTTCTTCTGTAATGATCGTATCTTCTACAATATCATGTAACAAAGCTACTACTTTCGCATTCTTTCCCGATACATGGTCTGATACATAAAGTAAATGTTCTAAATATGGATTTTCTCCTCGATCTTTGGTATTTAAAAACACTCTTCGAACAATATAATAAGCTTTATCATATAAATTATTTGTCGCTTTTAAGATATCCATTTCGATTTCTGTAAAATATTTCTCCCAATGTTCCATAAAATCCTCCTAACAAAAAAGCAACTCGTGTTAGGAGTCATATAGACGGTACCATCCTATACAAGTTGCTTACTTACGATAACGGCTTGGCCGGAAATGTTTGCATTTCTCTCCAGAGTAGATTTCATAAAAGTGATTCATCTATTTCCACCAACCATAGACTCTCTTTCGAATTCCCTTTTATTACTTAGCTCCTTCATCAATTTATAACTCGATTTTAACAAAATATATCATAATTGTCAACGATTCTATGAAATATTAATATACTTCGCATATTCGGAAGTAATCTTTTCGTTTTGTTCAAATAGTACTGAATAAATCAAGTATTCATCCCATAAAACAAGTTGTTCTTGTGTTCTTTAATCTAAGGCCGAAAAATCTTTTAAGAAATTTTTTAATCCTTCTAAACGCAAGTTTATTTCTTTCCCTTTTTTGGTTCTTACACCTGGATTTCTCTTATATTTTACAGAAAATACCATCCAAGATATTATATTAATGCCCAATAATATTATACCAATCACAGGCATTACAATAATTGCATAAATACTAATTTCCATAAATACAGCATTGGAATTACTGATTGACCATAATAATAGAAAAACAGGAAATAAAAATAACATCATAATTATTAAAACATTGCCCCAAACACTTACAAAATTCATGTGCAATTTCTTTACTAATTTTTCTTCAACAGCCATTTGTATCACATAATCTTCAAAATCTTTTTTTGAAATAACTAACTTTCCACGATCAATATGTTGAAGTAGATAATTTTCTGATACGTTTGTAGAAGTCATACTCTCTTTTTTTATTAACTTATGATTCTCGATAGCAACTACTCCTTTTTTTTGCAATTGCAAAATCATAGCTACTATAATACTTGGATAACGGAATTCAAATTGATCAATATATGATAAAACATCTACAGAATATTGAGATAATATATCTCTGAAATACCCTTGATAATGATAAAAATCATCTTCGGTAAATTTTACTTTAGAATATCTTTTTAATCCATAATAAATCCCCAGTAAAATAATCCACCACCAAATATATTTAAATAAAACCATAAAAGTAATATATCCTACGTCCATTACTATAAAATAAATAAGCGTTAATGTTTTTGAACCAATAACAACACCAGGCAAACCATAATCGTCTGATGATACTTCTTCTTTTATTGATTGATAAATAAACTCTGATACACTTCTTTCATTAGAATTTTCATATTCTGCTTGCATCAGATAAAAAGATGGTAAAAATTCTTTGAAAGCCAAAAACACAAATAAAATAATAATACCCCATTTAAAAAACATTTTATAATACATCATCACACTCTCATAGTTTACATATAGTATAACATAAATAAGATTAAAAACCGAATCTTTTGTAAAAGAGTTCGGTTTTTTTATATTTACTGGGATTCAATTGCTATGAAATATTAATATACTTCGCATATTCAGAAGTAATCTTTTCGTTTTGTTCAAATAGTACTGAATAAATCAAGTATTCATCCCATAAAACAAGTTGTTCTTGTGTTCTTTGATCTAAGGTAGAAAAATCTTTCAAGAAGTTTTTTAATCCTTCTAAACGCAAGTTTATTTCTTCCCCTTTTTTTGTTCTTACACCTGGATGAATTGATGTATTAATAGCGAAAACAATACAAGAAATTACTGTTACTGGAATATAGATAAAGTTTATGAGGACACATATCATTCCAATTATAAGTATTATGCTTGATAAAGTACTATTTGGTATAAAACCTGAAAAAAACATACCTATAAAAGAAATTACGAATAGCAGAAAAGGTATCAAAAATACATTCTTTATATATGTTCCATTTATTTTGCCAACTTTTAATAATTTTTCTTCCATTGCACTTTTTATAGTTTGTCTTTCAAATTGTGTTTTTGACACTTTTAATACTCCATCTTCTACATGATCAAGTAAATACTTTTCTGAAGAATTAGTTGATGTAAGAGAATTGTTTTTTATAATCTGACCATCTTCTATAGTAATTAAATTTTTTTGTTGTAATTGTAACAACATTGCCACTAAAACGCTTGGATAATGAAATTGAAATTGATCAATATATGCTAAAACGTCTATAGAATAATGAGATATTATATCTCTAAAATATCCTTGATATTTATTGAAATCATTTTTATTCAATTTTGATTTCATAAATTTTCTTCGCCCTAAATACAATCCCAACAAAATAGCCCATAACCAAGAATATTGTATTCCTACTAAAAATATAGAAATAATAAAGACTATAATAATAGATCCAATTAAATAATTAATTTTAGCACGTAATATATCATTTGATGTAATTACTTTATTGGGCATTTCTTCTTTTGCAGCTTCATAAATATTAGTAGAAGCATATTCTTCATAAAGTTCATAGACAACAGGGCTTAATTCTTTGATACATAGAAGTATTATTATAGCAACTACAATTAATTTAAAGATATTTTTATAAATCATATAATCTACTCCCTCGCTTATAAATAATATTTCAATAACTAAAATGTTTTATTTGGTATTTTTTACTAATGCGTCAAAATATGAGCATAATCTTTATGAAACAAATGTGTGTCTACATTTTCCACAAAGTCAATATCACCATTAAATGTTTTTCCCATCATTTGACATTCTATACAAATACTTAAAGTTGAGATGTCTTTTGCGTGTAAATAATTCACTAGTTTTACATCAAAATCAGTATAATCTACACCGTCTGGGATAGTAAAAACAAGATAACCATTATGTTCTAAAATAAGCTCATAGCTCATAGAAGTAGTACTATCATGAAAACCTAATTGATGATACATATGACGAGCGATAGGTTGATTGGTATGTAGGCGAAAACAATCATAACCTTGCGCTTTAAAATATTCAATTCCTTCCATCATACTATTTTTGGCTAAACAACGATTTCGATATTGTGGTCTCGTATATACATTAAATATATAAATTTCTTTTCCGTCACTACCTATAACAGGCGCATACTCGATAGTCTTAAAAGATGTAATTGAAACAATTTGATCATCTTCTACAATTCCAAAAAATTATAATGACTGATCGATATATTTTTCAAAATATTTTTTAGTTTCTTCTTCAAATTTTTCGTCTCTTTCCTTTGCTTGATATTCATATTGTTCCTCATATCTTAGTTGTATAATCTCTTTCAAATATTTCTGATTTAATTTCACAATCATTTACTCCTCCATAATCATATCTCACTTGTTTCTTTTTTATATATTAAAGGTTACTCCTTAATTCCATCAATACAATAATCCTAGATCCACGGTTCCAGTGATTCCTATACCTCTATCTCTAAATTCTCTTAATGGATAAGCATTTTATCTTTTACATATTCCAAAATGGACTCTTTTAATATAATCAATCGTTAAAGTTTCATCGATAGTATTTAAAACAAATTGCCAACTATCTTTTAGTCTTTTTAACTTTAACATATCATCTACAGAAATTTTTCTGTATTTACGTTATTTATGAAAGAATAGATACTAGAAATATTAACTTTAATACCTTCCGAATTGGCACTTTTATAAATATTATCTACTAATTTTCTTTCATACTACATTTATTTTACCATGTAGAAATTAAAAAATGAACCTATTTTTAAATTTTAATGATAAGAAAAAGCGAAATAAAACTATTTCGCTTCATACCAATTATTTCCATATTCAATATCGACCTTAAGAGGGACACGTAGTTTAACCGTATGTTCCATAACATCTTTTAAAATGCGAGATACTTGTTCAAATTCTGATTTTTTACAATCAATGACTAATTCATCGTGTACTTGTAAAATCATTTTACTTTGTAAATGTTCTTTAATAAAGGCATCATGTACTTCATTCATCGCTTTCTTTATAATATCTGCACTAGTTCCTTGAATTGGTGTATTGAGTGCCATACGTTCTCCTTGTTTACGAACCATGATACTATCACTTTGAAGTTCTTTAATGATACGTTTACGATGAAGAAGTGTTTCTACATATCCCTTTTGATAAGCATCTTTTTTAACTTGATCCATATAAGTACGAATACCAGGGTAGGCTTCAAAGTAATGATCCATAAAACGTTTGGCTTCTCCAACACTAATACCTAAATTTTCAGAAAGTCCAAAACTACTAATTCCATAAACGATTCCAAAATTAACGGCTTTCGCAATACGACGCATATCTTTAGTAACTTGATCTTGTGTTACATGGAAGATATCCATTGCGGTTTTAGAGTGAATATCCATATCTTGTCTAAATGCTTCTACTAATGTTTCAATATTAGCCATATGAGCAAAAATACGTAATTCAATTTGTGAATAATCACTACTTACCATAATCGAATCATCACTTGGAATAAAAGCCTTACGAATCAATCGTCCATATTCATAACGAATAGGAATATTCTGTAAATTAGGTTCTAATGAAGATAAACGTCCCGTACGAGTTAAAGTTTGCGTGAATATCGTGTGAATCTTTCCATCTGGTAAAATCGTATTCATTAATCCATCAATATATGTACTATATAATTTTGTAAGCATGCGATATTCTAATATTAACTCAATAATTGGATGTTTATCTTTTAATTTATTTAAGGTATCCGCAGCTGTTGAATATCCACGGTTATTCTTTTTACCATGAGGTAATTGTAATTTTTCAAATAAGATGTTTCCTAATTCTTTAGGAGATGAAATATTAAATTCACAACCAGCTTGATTATAAATATCTTTTTCTAATAATTCAATCTTAATTTGAATTTCTTTTCCCATTTCTTGTAATGTTTCTTTATTTACATGAACACCATCAAATTCCATATCTCCTAGTGTAATCGCTAGTGGCATTTCTACTTCATAAAATAAATAATGGAGATCGTGTTCTTCAATTTCTTTTTGCAATAAAGCTTGACTTTCATAAATAAACTTTGCTTTATAAAGAGCGAGGGACGCTGTTACGTCTAACTCTGGTTCAACAAATTTACGTTTTCCATAAACATTTTCATAAAATGGTAAATCTTCATCTAAATCATTCGCAAGATAAGCAATATCATCTTTAATCGTATAATCAAGTAAATAACCGGCAATCATACTATCAAAAGTAATATTGGTTACGGTTTCTTCCAACCAACGCAAGCAAACGTAAAGTTTTTTTAAATCATATGTAAATTTAACATAATCTTTCCAGTAAGGAAAACTATCTTTAATTAAATGTGGTGGTACAAAGTAATATTCTAAATCATTGTATAAAGCAAGACCTAATACTTTATCTCGATGATAGTTTGTACCTAATATTTCAATATAAACTGCAGTATCTTTCGTAAGTTTTATTTCTTCGACATTTTGAATGATTTTCGTTTCTAACTTTTTATCTTCTTTATTACGTTGTAAATGAATCTTTTTAAGCAAAGAATAAAATTCTAATTCTTCATAAATATCATTTAATTTTTCAACATCATTACCACGATACTTTATATCAGGAATTGATATTTTCATTGGTACATCTCTAACAATTGTCGCAATCTCATAACTCATATAAGCATTATCTTTATCGGTTACTAACTTTTCATGAAGTTTACCTTTAATCTCATCAATATGTTCATAGACACCATCTAATGTTTTATATTGTTGTAACAATTTTAAAGCGGTCTTTTCCCCTACTCCTTTAACTCCAGGAATATTATCCGAAGGATCTCCCATAAGAGCTTTTAAATCAACTACTTGTTTAGGTGGTATTCCATAATCTTGAAAGAACGTTTGTTCATTATAACGAATATAGTCTTTTTGTTTTAATAACTTCATGTCAATATCGGGACTAATTAATTGTAATAAATCTTTATCACTAGAAACAATGGTTCCAATAAAATCTTCTTCTTCATCACAATAACGCGCAAATGTTCCAATAATATCATCTGCTTCATAATTATCACATTCATAATATTTAATTCCCATCGCATTTAAGATTTCTTTAGCAATCGGAAATTGAACCTTCAATTCTTCTGGTGTTTCACTTCTTCCTTGTTTATAAAAATCATATTGTTCATGACGAAATGTTTTTCCTTTATCAAACGCAACAATCATATATTTTGGTTCTTCTTCATTAATAATCTTATTAATCATGTTGACAAAACCATAAATCGCATTGGTGGGAAATCCTTTACTATTTTGCATTAAATTGCCACTATATGCGGTCGCATAATAACTACGAAATAATAAATTGTTTCCATCTACTAAAATTATTTTTTCCATTGTTTCTCATCCTCTCTTTTTCTATTATAACATGAAAAAAAAGGAATTTTTTTCCTTTTTTATTGATTTATTAAGTTCTATTTGCGATTTGTTAATTTACTTTTTAAAACAAACTCAATTGACTAGATTCATCCATACCATCTAGTATTCCCATCGCACGCATTTTATCAATTAGCGTTTGAGAAATTTTCGCTCTCTTTTGTAAATCTTCAATACTTAAGAAAGGTCCTTTTTCACGTTCCGCAACAATGTTTTTTGCAACAGTATCACCTAAGCCATCAATCGATGAGAATGGTGGATACATGGTCGTATCATCTTTTACATCAAATGTAGTTGCTTTACTGTGTTCCAAACTTATTGGTGCGAATTTCATACCACGAGCAGTTGCTTCTAAGGCTACTTTTAAACATTCTAACATTCCTGTTTCTTTATTGGTAGCTTCAAACCCTTTATTCATAATTTCAATAACACGTGCTTTTATGGCATCATATCCTTTAATCATTGATTCAATATCAAAATCAGTTGCTTTGCTTGTAAACCAAGAAGCATAAAACCATACTGGGTGATGAACTTTAAAATAAGCAATACGAAAAGCACTGGTTACATAAGCTGTCGCATGGGCTTTTGGGAACATGTACTTAATTTTAGCACAAGATCCAATAAACCACTCTTCGATTCCCGCATCACGCATTTCTTGTTCCATGCCCTTCCAAGTTTCTGGATCTTTACTTGCTCGACCTTTACGAACAAACTCCATAATTTTGAAGGCACGAATTGGCTCTAATCCATGATACATAAGATAAACCATGATGTCATCACGACAGCCAATAACATCTTTAAAGGGAACAATTTTATTACGAATTAATTCTTGCGCATTTCCAACCCATACATCCGTACCGTGTGATAAACCTGAAATTTTAATTAACTCTGCGAATGTTTTAGGTTTTGTATCTACTAACATACTAATCGTAAAGTTCGTTCCAAATTCAGGAATTCCTAAAGATCCTGTTTCACACATAATTTGTTCTTTGGTAACACCTAAAGGTTCCGGTGATAGGAAAATACCCATGGTTTCTTTATCATCTAAAGGAACATCTAGAATATTCATTCCTGAAAAATCTTGAATCATACGAAGTTGGGTAGGATCGGAGTGTCCTAAAATATCCAGTTTTAAAACGTCTTGGTCGATGGCGTGATAATCAAAGTGAGTGGTACGCCATTCACTATTTGGATCATCAGCTGGATATTGGAAAGGTGTAAAATCAAAGACATCCATATATCCTGGGATAACAACGATTCCTCCAGGGTGTTGTCCAGTGGTACGTTTAACACCGGTACATCCAAGAGCTAGACGTTCTACTTCCGCAGTTCTTTTGATAATTCCTTTTTCTTCACACCAACCTTTGACATAACCAAATGCCGTTTTTGTGGCAACCGTACCAATCGTTCCGGCACGATATACATTATCGACACCAAACAATACTTTCGTATAGTTATGGGCATCAGCTTGGTTTAAGTCTGAAAAGTTCAAATCGATATCCGGTACTTTATCTGCATTAAATCCTAAGAAAGTGGCGAATGGCATGTCATTACCATCTTTAATCATTAAAGTTCCACATTTAGGACAATTATAATTTGGTAAGTCAAAACCACTTGAATATTTAGCTCCTAGTGATTTTCCATCCATTTCAAAAATACTATGACGACATTTTGGACAACGATAATGTGCCGGTAATGGATTAACTTCGGTGATTCCCATCATCGTTGCGACAAAACTAGATCCAACAGAACCACGACTACCTACTAAATAACCATCATCATTAGAGTGTTTAACTAACTTTTGAGCGATTAAGTAAATAACATCAAATCCTCCACCAATGATTCCTCCTAGTTGTTTTTTCATTTGTTTTTGGATTTCTTCTTCACTAATTTCTTCTTCCGAACGGTCTTTTAAATAATCATGAATCACACTTTTTACATGATCAAATCCTTGTAATAAAGTAGCGTGTAGGCGACGGAAAGATTCGTTTTCAGCTTCTTCCCCTTCTAGACCTTCTTTTTTTATTTGGTACTGAATCGCCTCAAAGATACCATCTCCATATAACTCTTTAGAAATACGTTCTTCAATATTATGAGGAAGTGGATCACCATACCAATCACGTGCTTTATCGTAAACCAATTCTGTTACGGTTTCAACTGAATTATCAATATGAGGAGAAAAAGGAACTCCTCCTGTTTCAATAATAACTTCAATGATTTCTACCATATCGGCAATCTTATTAGGATTAGTTATCACAATTTCTTTTGCTTGTTCTGAAGATAAAAAGTTAAAATCTTCCAACATTTCGTTTGTTGTTCTAAAATGCATACTTGGAATTTGTTTAATGTTATTACGCGCAAGGGGATGTCGTCCTCCACCAGGGACTTTTTGATTAACAATAATCTCACGGTAAATACGATCATCTCGTGTTAAGTGATGAACATCACCAGTTGCGACAACTATTTTACCTGCTTCTTCTCCAACACGAATTATTTTTTTTAGATGTTCAATAAGTTCCATTTTATTTCCAAAATCATTCATTTGTAACAAATGATCATAACACTCTGGTGGTTGAACTTCTATATAATCATAGAAACTCATAATATTGGTTAATTCTTCATCACTTTTACTTCGTGCCTGAATAAAGACTTCACTTTCGTAGCACCCACTACCAACTAATAATCCTTCACGGTGAGCTTCAATCTCACTACGTAAAATACGTGGTGTTTTATATAAATATTTGGTATTGGCTAAAGATATAATTTTAAATAAATTCTTTAACCCTACTTTATTTTTAACAATCAAATTAACATGGAAAGAGCGACCATATTTATGGATTTCATCACGACTAACCAATTTATCTAAATCACTAATTTTTTCTAAATTACGGTCACTTAACTTCTTCATCATTTTGTGGAACACTAAAGCAGTTCCTTCGGCATCATAATCTCCACGGTGATGCGCACTTTCATCCCATGGTACATTATAACGTTTTACTAAAGCTGATAAACTATGTCTTGCATAAGTATTATCCATCGTTCTAGAAAGTTCTAAGGTGTCAATAACCGTATTTTTGAATGTTCCTAAGTTATACTTACGATAAGCCATTTCCAAGAAGGAAACATCAAATTTTGCATTATGAGCAACCATAGGTAAATCACCAAACCATTCGATGAAACGTTTTACGGCATTTTCTTCATTATCTTTATCCGCTAACATTTCATCTGTAATATTGGTAATTTCCACAATTTTAGATGGCAACTTACGTCCTGGATTAATAAGCTCATCATAACGTTCAAGAATTTCTCCATTATGAATTTTAACCGCACCAATTTCAATAATCGAATCTTTTCCACCGGCATTAAATCCTGTGGTTTCAAAGTCAAATACAACATAAGTTTGATCCAACATAATATCATCAGTTGGACGTACCACAATATTGACGGTATCATCAATCAAAGTAAGTTCAGATCCATAAAGAGCTTTAAACTGATCTTTCTCTTCCTTACCTTTATTATATTTGGTTACCTCTTGGTACACATGAGGGAAAGCTTGACAACCATTGTGATCGGTAATCGCGATGGCTTTATGTCCCCATTTTATAGCCTGTTTTACTAGCGCAACTTCATTAACGACTCCATCCATTTGACTCATCATCGTATGTGCATGTAACTCTACACGTTTTTCTAAAGCATCATCAATCACTTCTTCAATTACTTTATCTAAATGATTAACATCATAAATATTAAACACCAACTCTTTACTATAAGCATCATCTTTAACTGTTCCGCGTAGTTTTACCCAAGAACCTTTTTTCAAATTCTTTTTTACAATTGCGTATTCATCATCATCATTAATAAACATTTTTCCATAAATACTATCTGTATAATCCGTTAGTTTTAAAGTAACAATTTTTAAACCGGTCTTCGTTTCACGAACTTCATCATCAAAAATATAAACCTCTAATGTAACATTGTTTTGAGGCCCCATAATATTATTAATAGTCATTACTTCTGTATCAATTTTTCTTCCTAAAATAACTTCTTCATCATTATCTTTTGGTACTCTTGATTTTCGTTGATAATTTCCTTTGAAAGCTTTTTTTTCTGGAATTGGATTACTCACTGGTTTGGCATCTACTACTGGTGTTTTTCGTACCTCTTGTGTTGCTTCTTTTAAATCATTCATGATTTCATCATGAATTTGTTTTTCTCCTTCTGGATTGATTACAATCGATAAAGCAAGTTCTCCAAAGCCAGCACTTTTTAAATCACTCATAAAACGCTCTTGTAATGATTGAAACTTCATTTTCTCTGCTAAGTTTCCTAATTCTATAGTTACTATACTATCATTAAGAGTAATCTTTTTATCCACAAAAAAAGATAAAGAGGGATTTTCTTTGGCATATTCTTCCATAAAATAACGATAATAATCTTTCAATGGTTCTATCGCAATCTCTGGTACTTGTAATGTAATCATTGTTTTACGAAATGTAGGAAATCCCATATGTAAATGTTCTTTTAAAGTAAAATAGGTATGTGGTTTTACTAAATGTGGTAATTGAATCACGAAATGATACACATCATGTCCTTGATTACCAATAATACGCATCAATTCACCACCATCAAACTCTTTACGATATTCATCTGGTAATTGAATTTGGTCAAATAAGATTCCTAATTTGTCTTGATTTTTCACGATATCACCTCATCATTGTTAGATTTAACCTCACTTTTTATTGTATCAAAAAAAAGAGTCTTAAGGAACTCTTTTCACTAATTTCTTCATATTTTCCTGTGCTTGGCGACGTGACTCTAAAATTCCTGTTTCAATGTATTTTTTTACTAAACTATTAAATACTGGTTCTATTTTAGGTAAATTTTCTTGAATCATAAAATTATATATTTTTGATAACTCATCATAACTTAAAGTTTTACCTTGATAAATGTATTGTAATTTCATATCCACACCATTTTCAAAAATTTTACGTGGTGCGAATCCATTATAATTACCCGCTGTATAATTACCCGCTGTTTGTGAGAAAATGTCTACCATTGCATCCCAACGCTCTCTACTTTCATCATCATCAATAGTAGGTGCAGGTATATTTCTTCTTAAATGAAGTGGTGATAAATCAGTTATATAATAATAATCAAGCGAAGTAAATTGTTTTCCATTTTGTTTATAGATGTCATATACTTTATCAAAAATTATTTGATAATATTTTTTTAAATCATCTTTATATTGTCTTTTTAATTTTTTATTATAGTTACTATGGTTTTGTAAACGTTCTAAATAAAAACGAATATGATTTACTTCTTCATCTATATATAAATTATTTTGCTTTATCATTTCATCCATTTTTTCGAAATGCCTATTAATTAATCTAATGTATTGTTGTTGAGCTTTTGTTGGTTTTGATTTATTTTGATTATATTCTTTCATTCTTTGTGAATTGTGCTCATCTACAAGCCCACGATACATTATATCAAACTTTTTAAACATTTTATCTTTATATGGATACTTCTCTAAATATGATTGTCTTATCAAACCATAATTTTCAAAATTATCATTTAAGATTTTGATACATTCTTCATTACTTTTGGCATTAAACATTTGATTAACAATCTGTTCACATAAATAAGTTGCTTGATATTGTTTATATTTTTTTAATTCTACGGTAGTCGTATATTTTTCAACATATAAATAAACCATATCATAAAACTCTTCTACAGTAATATCATTCGTAAGACAATATAATTTTATTACTTTTTGATCCGGTTTTTTTTCTATTAAAAAATAAAAAGCATCCTTCATTCTAATTATATCTTTTATTTTTTTCATAGCAATTCCTCCTAATAATTATTTTTTATTGTATGAAAAAAAGTTGATTTTGTCAACTGTTTTTTATAAAAATAAAACGATCTAACCCTTGCATATCTTTTTCTATCCAACATGACATATGTGGTAATATTTCAGAAACCATCTGACAAATGGCTTCTCCTTGCGTTTGTCCAATCTCTAATGCGATTAAACCATCCTTATTTAAATATTTAATTGCTTGATTTAAAATAACTTTATAAAAATATAATCCATGATTCGAGGCATATAAAGCTAAATGTGGTTCATTTTTTTCAACAATTTCTTCAATCGGTTCGTCGTAAGCAATATATGGTGGATTACTAATAATGACATCATAATATTCTGGTAAAGTATCTTCCATAGACTGATGAATAAAATGTATTTCTGTTTGATGTACAATAGCATTTTCGCGCGCAACTTCTAAAGCTTCTTCAGATATATCTAGCGCTGTCACTTTCGCTGTTGGTAATTTATGTTTTAAGGTAATCGCAATACATCCACTACCAGTACCTAAATCAATAATATTTAACGCTTTTTTTGATGGCAGATATGTCAAAGTCTTTTCGATTAATTCCTCTGTTTCAAAACGAGGAATTAATACTCTCTTATCCACATGAAACAACAGACCATAAAAGTTTACATTACCAACAATATATTGTACTGGATCTCCATTTTTTAATCTCTTTATGTTTTCTGTTAAATTTTGAGGATTACCATATTTTTTTATATATTCTATATCTTTCATTTTGATACAAAAAGAGTAAGAATTCCGTTCTTACGCTTCTTCTCCTTTTAATTTTTGTTGTTGATCTTCATGAATTAGTGCTTCTATAATCTCATCTAAAGCTCCATCCATCACACGATCTAATTGTTTAATAGTAAAACCAATGCGATGATCTGTTACACGATTCTGTGGATAATTGTAGGTACGAATCTTTTCACTACGATCACCACGACCTATTTTATTCTTACGTTCATTTCCTAATTCTTCTTCGTGTTTACGTAATTCGTATTCATATAGTCTAGCACGTAATATCTGCATACATTTTTCTTTGTTTTGAATTTGACTACGTTCGTTTTGACATTGTGCGACTAAACCGGTAGGAAGATGGGTAATACGTACGGCACTATCTGTAGTATTTACTCCTTGTCCACCATGACCACCACTACGATAAATATCAATACGAAGATCATTTGGATTTAACTTGACATCTACTTCTTCAGCTTCTGGCATAACAAGAACTGTTGCGGTTGAAGTATGAACACGCCCTTGTGTTTCCGTATCAGGAACACGTTGTACACGATGAGCTCCACTTTCATATTTTAATTTTGAATAAACATTATCACCTTTAATCATAAATTCAATTTGTGAATAACCACCAGCTTCACTATCTACTGCATTGATAACCTCATACTTCCAACCTTGATGTTCAGCATACTTAGTATACATACGAAATAAGTCACCGGCAAAAATATTTCCTTCATCACCACCGGCAGCTCCACGAATTTCAACAATAACATTTTTATCATCATTAGGATCTTTTGGTAATAAAATAATCTCTAATTCTTTTTCTAATTCCGCCAAGCGTTGTTCCAGATTATGAAGTTCTTCTCTCGCGAATTCGCCAATTTCTGGATCCTTCACCATTTCTTTACTATCGGCAATATCACTTATTAACTTTTTATATTCTTGATATGCATAATATGCATCACGTAAAGAAGCCTGTTCTTTATTTAATTCTAAAGTTTTCTTTATATTATTAACAATCTCTGAACTCATTAATTCTTCAT
Source organism: uncultured Bacilli bacterium (assembly GCA_944332155.1). GTDB lineage: Bacteria > Bacillota_I > Bacilli_A > RF39 > UBA660 > Pelethosoma. Next base: position 10,013 of record CALVJM010000007.1, on the reverse strand, counting down.
TAATTTCTAAATAACGCTTTTCGATTGATTGCAAACGTTCTAACATTTTGGGTGACCTCCTCTTTCATTTTATCGAAATACCACCAAGATTATACTATAAAATCTATAAATAATCAATAAAAGAAAATAAATAACATCTTCCCTCGAAGATGTTATTTATATAGATTAAGCACGTTTTTTACTGTTCCAATAAGCTAACCCAAGACCAAAACTTCCTAAAGCAAACGCTGCGATGTAAAGAAGTGTTGAAGGATGGAAAGCCGTATCTGGTGTTGGTGTAAGTGGTGTATTAAACATAACTACAGTTTGTAATTCACCAGTTTCTAATACTTCAAACTCAACAGCCTCAGTAGCAAGAACATATCCTTCTGGTGCGATTTCTTCTACTAATTTATATTTTCCGACTTTTAATTTTTCAATATAATGAGCTTTATCAGAAGAAGTCCATTCATCAATTAAATTTCCTGCTTCATCATATAACTTCAAATGAGCACCTGGTAATTCTTGTTTATTTGTTACATCTTGCTTACTAATTTCTACTTTTGTATAATCATCAACCATAGTAACACTTGTTACGGTTCCATCAGCTTTTACTTCAAAAGGTACTTCGGTTGCGCGTACATAACCATCTGGAGCAATTGTTTCAACTAATGTATATTCTCCTGCAGGTAAATGATTAATTATATGTTTTTCTTCTGTTGATACCCATGTTTCAACAACATTACCATCGGCATCTCTAATTTCTAAAGTCGCACCTGGTAACTCTTCTTCTGTTGTAATATCTACTTTACTAATTTCTACTCTAGTTGTAGTCAAATTAAATTCTAACTCACTACTAGAAGATACTGGATAAGAATATGGTTTTGCAGCTGTTAAATCTTGTACATTACCATGTACATTAGACTCACGTTCATAACGTGAAACTTTATGTACTGTACCATTACTTGTTAATGTTACTTTAACATTAGCAGTTAAATCTTTTATGCTTGAAGTTGGAACTTTAACATAAAATACATCACCAGAAGCAAAACTTGTTTTTGGATTTCCATTTTGATCTACTAATGTAGTTCCCTCGGGACCAGATGTTACTGATACATTAATACTATCAATACTAGAAGTCATTCCAGTTTGCGCACTAATAGTAATCGCACCGGACATAAAATATTGTTGTGATGAATCTAAATGTAAAGTTTTATCAGAGGTAGAAATAGATGCGCTTGGATTTACATCTCCTTGAGCTCTTGCTTGTAAAGCTGCCTCAACAAGAGCTTTCATATGAGGACGTAAATTATGTGGATCACTACCATTGGTTTTAAATGCTGCCGTCATTTGACCAGAAGTATTATCACTAACTCCTGAAATACGATCTTGATACCAGTGAATAGCTCCCTGTGTAATATAATAGTCAAAATCATTATTTCCAGTAATAGAACGATTTGGGAAACCATTTAAAATAATATAACTAAATCCAGCATCCAAATCTCCTTTATAAACTAATGTTTGATTATATGGTGTCTCTTTATGATGGTCCAAACAATAAGCATATGTTCCATCAGATAATATTTTAACAGCCCAGGTAGCCCCTGCTACATAACCTTTTTGTTGTACGGAACCTCCTATTTGAATAGAACTAGCTGGTTCGGCAAAAACGTTTGTAATAGAGAACGTTAATACCATAAAAATCACACCTAATAATGATAATTTCTTTTTCATATATAACTCCCCCTTGTTTAGTGACGTATTTTAGCACAAACATTTGTTTTTGTCAAGTTCTTTTAAACCAAATAAACAAGTAAACCTTTTCTCTTTATTTTAAAGACTTTTTACACATTTATTTCAATTCTTTTAACTTATCTATAAAACATATACTTTTACTATTAATCTTGTAGTTATAAATACCACTATAAAATAACTCTGTGCTTGACATTTTTCGACAAAAATACATGCTTATTGGTTGAGTGAAAATTCAAAATAAGATATAATATAATTGGTGATAGTATGGTAAAGAAAAAGAAAAAAATAAAAGTGGATCCAAGATTATCTACAAACACAGATTTTATTGATGCACTACCAAAACGTGAACAGCGACGTATAAAAAAAGAAGCCGAAGCATTAAAGAAACTTGAACAAACACAAGCACAACTAAAATTTCAAAGGCAAAAGGAAGATCTGGCAAAAAAACTAGCTGCAGAAGAACGAAAAGAAATTGAAGTACAACAACCAAGAACTCGTACAAATATTTATCATAAGCCTGTTCCAGCAACAAATAAACAGTTAGAAAAGCCAAAAAAGGAAAAGTCATGGGGAACGAATTTATTCTTAACTTTAGTTGTATTATGTGCGATTGCGTTTTTGGGATATAGTATTTATATTGCTCCCAACAAAGTAGATGCTGTCTTTACCATAGTAAATGCATCTATGATTACACTTACTATTTTACTATTCGCTCTTGCAGGGTGGTTTAAAAATACCAAAGCTCGTAAAGTAACTATTATTATGACAGGTTTTTCATTTATTGCTTTATTAGGTTTACATGTTGGAACTAGTCTTGAATTCTTCCAGTTACCTACACAACCAGTCGTTGAAGACCTAACTTCAAAAACTATGAATCAAGCGATGAAATGGGCGGCAGAAAACAAAGTCAATTTATCTGAAACCAAAGAATACAGCGAAACAGTTGAAGAAAATCATATTATGAGTCAAAATGTAGAACCTGAAACTCTATTAAAGAATGTAAAAGAGATTGAAGTTATTACCTCAGAAGGACCTAATCCTGAATCTTCTGTAGAATTACAAGATATGATTGGTTGGGATGTAGACACTGTTGTAAAAGAAATAAAAAAGCTAAAGTTAAGTAAGGTTGATATTCAATTTGAATTCTCAACTATTGAACGTGATACTTTATTTGAACAAAGTAAAACTGGTAAAATCCATCGTAATGAAGATCTTAGTTTAAAGTTTTCACTTGGTAATGAAGAAGATTTGATGCCAGTGGAGCTTATTGATTTAACTGAAAAAGATGAATTTGATGCGACACTTTGGTTAAAAAGAAATGGCATTAAATATGAAATAAAATATGAATTTAATGATAAAATTAAAAAAGGTAAAGTAATTTCTACTACTCCTGAAAAAGGAACAGTCATCGATCAGAAAACACAAAGTGTCACATTAGTAATTTCCAAAGGTCCAAAGATTATTGTTCCTGATTTGATGAATATGAGTTTAGAAGAAATCGCAGAATGGGCAATTAAATATAATGTAAATATTAGTTATAATAGTGAATATGATAGTAAAGTAAAAAAAGGGAAAATAAAAGCTGTTAGTCATAAAAAAGGCGATGTTATTGAAGAAGGTGGAATTATTTACATCACTACTTCTAAAGGAACCCTTCGTATGATTGATTACACCGAAGATGACATTAATAAAATAAGAACCTTTGCAATAACATATAAAATTACCTTAAATGAACAAAGTGAATACTCAGATACAGTAGAAAAAGGAAAAATTATTAGTATTTCTCATAAAAAAGGTGATATTGTAAACACTGGTGATTCTATTGATGTAGTAATATCATTAGGAAAATCATTAGTAGTACCTGACTTTACAGGTATGAGTTTAAGTAATGCGAAAAATATTTGTAGTGAAAAAGGATTTGATTGTTCTGTTACTTATGTAAAATCTAATGAAGATAAAAATATTGTAACTGGACAAAATAAAAGAGCTGGATCAGAGGTTATTGCTGGAACTAATATTGTCTTATATGTAAGTAATGGTCAAGCACCATCCAATAATCCAAGTGGTTCAGGCAATAATGCACCTAGTTGGAGCGGTGGTTCTGGAGGAGAAAGTAACCCGACCCCACCTACTCCAACTTGTAATACAACAACTATGTATATACTGCCAAGTGATATTGATACTCGAACTCCAGAAAATACATGTAGTAATATTAAGGCTAGATATCCTGGATACTCTATTTCATGTAGTTATGAATCATCAAACAGTGGTATGAAGGGACAAGTATTAAATTCTCAAGAACTAAAAGGAATTACTATTAACTCTTGTCAAAACGTTACTATAGTAATTAAAAACAATTAAAATAGTGTTGGTATTTATTTACCGACACTATTATTCTATAATAAACTCATCATAACAGATGAACTCTTTATAAAAAATACTCTTTGACATAATTACAGGCAAAGAGTATTTTATTTTATTCTATTACTAGTTCAATACGATTCCTTTTCTCTTCATTCAACTCAAAATGATATTTTTTTCCATTTATTGTTGCACTAGCTTTACTTAAATCGCTAAATAATAAATCATTTAATTCACCATAATCCGAAATATTAGAGTCGGTTGAAAGATAAATAGCATACGTTCCTTTAGGTAATTTTGATATATCTAATTCTTTATCAAACCATGCTCTATCTTTTTGTTTTCCAAATTGATCAGCAACTACTAATGATATAGGATAAATTGGAGTACTCAGACTACCGACATCAAATCTTGTTTGTTCAAAAGTTTTAATATTTTCAAAAATGATTTCTCGTTTCATAAATGTATTACCTTTACGCATATCCATTCCTACAGAATATGATGCAGCAATAATATGTAATTTATTATTTTCAAATGTAAGTTGATTAAATAAGCTATACTGGTTTACATCGTATGAAGTTTCTTTAACTCCTAAAACTTCATCACGAATAATAAATTCTACAGGAATATTTTCATCCATATAATTATTTGTTATAGTTACATATTTTGCATCAGTATTGTATTGTGCAGTTTGTTCATTTAACAACATATTTTGAACATATGACTTTGCATAATAATTATCAGTTCTAGATCTAAAGTATGCTGTATAATCACCTGCTTCAACATTATCTAATTCAATAACATCTTCAAACCAAGCATATTTATAATTATATCCTTCATCTGACATAATAGGAATCGTCATTCCTTTTTCATCAAGCATACGATCTAATACTTGGGTATATTGTTTTCCTGTTGTTTGATTTTCTAACACTAATTCATACACAATAGGAGTACGTAAATCATTATTGATTCCTTTGATAATGTGGTATCCTTTCATTTTTAATTTTCCATCAACAATTTTAAGATAATCTAAATAAAATTCACCATCTTTTTCTGTCAAATAATCTTCTACTGTTCCTTTTTTCCAAATAGCTTCATAAGAAGTTGGTCCCGTTGTTTCTGTTAACTCTGGTGTCCATCCCATAAAGATATATCCATCTTTAAATGGTGTTTCTACTGTTGGAATAGTACCTTCCGCTGTTTTGACAATTAACTCTTCTTTTCCATTACTGAAAGTTCCACCATCTGCATTAAAAGTTACATCATAGAATATTGCACTTTCCCAAGTTGCTTTATAAGTAGCTTCTTTTGTTACAGCCACTACCTCTGGTTCCCAACCTTTGAAAACATAACCAGCTCTGATTGGTTCATCTACTACAGGTAATTGATTATAAGCCGTTTTAACGGTTCTTTTTTTGTTTCCGTCTTTAAATTCACCACCATTAGCATCAAATGTAATATTATATTCTTTTACTTTCCATTGTGCTTTATAGGTTTTATTACCAGTGGCTGGAACTATCGTTTCATTCCATCCTACAAAATCATAACCTTCTCTAGTTGGATTTTCTATAGTTGGTGTTACTCCACTTTGAACATTAACTGTTTTACTAGATGTTTGATCACTAAACTTTCCACCATTAGCATCGAATGTAATGTTATAAGTCGTATTAATTCTAGCAACTCCTTGTGATACAATCACGTCTATAGCACTTGAATGAATATAAGCATAATTATTACTATAGTTATATTCACCAACATCTTGCACAAAGGCTGTACGATCACTATTTAATACTGGATCTGTTTGAATCTTATACCATTTATTGTTACCATTAATACTTGTACCTGTAACTTCCCATAAAATAACTACAGGATAATCAGTAATAGTTGTTGTATTATATAAAACATTTGAGCTAGTATCTGGTGACCTATAAATATTATAATTATTGGTACTTGTTTTTATACCCAAAGTATAATATCCATAATCTTGGAAACCATAAGCTTTATCAAAAGCATAATATTGACTAGCTGCTTTTTCACCCCAATATGGATCAGAAGCATATTTCACGTTAAATCCACTTGCTTTACTTCCTAAATGGCCACCGTGATAACGGGCCATATAATCTTTAGGATCCATATAATCAATAGATACAAAGTGTTTAGCATGAGCATTAATACTATCGGCAGGTGTGTCATACCCATCTGCATTCGCACCTGGCGCACTATCATAAGCACCATGACTAAATAAATTATTAGTACGTAAAGCGATAGATCCTCTTCCATATCCACTTTCATTTGCTGCTACGCCAAACATTAATAAAGCGTTAGCACCATAAGCATTTTGAGCGTTAATAAACGTATTTTGTTCTCCATACAACAAAGACTCATAATTTTTTAAATTATATCGATCTTTAACTTTACTCGTATATCCTAATACATTTGTTATATAATTTGCAATATCTGCTTGTGTATAATTTGTTCTACTACGATGAGATAGATATTGATAATAACTATAAAATGGTCTTCCAGCATTAACCGCATGACTATAATTACCACTTAAATAATCATCTGTCATTTGTTTATATCCTTCTAATGATGCTGGATAAAAGTAATGACCATCATAACTAAGATAATCTTTTCCTACTTCTAAGCCAATAGAATTTTTCCCTAAAGTGGCTTTACCATAAGAAACACCATGGACAGCTGTAGCAAATTTATGAACAATAGATCCATCAATAACTTCATAGAACGACATATAATATTTGTCATAATCTGCTTGTGTTTCCATTGGTAGTAATTCAACTTCCCATGAATTAACATACCCGATAACTCCCGACTGCATAAATTTAACTTTTCCATTTTCTGTACCTAAATAAACTGCATCGGCCCCATAATATCCGTTCGTATATCCTTGTTCTCCAGTAACCGCTTCTGTATAAGAGGTATTTATTCCTGAAGATGATTTAGTTCTAAAATTAACTAGTTTATATCCACCACTAGGAGCAGCACTGACAAAATCAACAATCAACGGGATACTAAATAAACAAAGAATGACTAAAAATGTAACACTGTATTTAATACGCTCTTTCATAGACCCCTCCAACTCCTTTATTTTACCTATTTATACACTATAATTATATCAAATTTCGACATCAATCTCAACTTCTTTTCTGTTCTTTTTATTTTTTTGTCATTATATGACAAAAAAGGAACCGTAAACGCTACGAGTTCCTTTTAAACGATTAAGAATACTCTTAATCTATTATATTCTATGAATTAAAACCTTTTTTATTACAATAAAATACGAACTAATTCAGCAACATTTTTGACAACTGGTGTTGAAAAATCCAAATTGTTGTTTACCATCGCACAACCAATAAAATCTAATAGCATTTCCCGATCATTTTGATCATCACCGATCGTATGAACTAAAATATGATTTAATTTTTCAATATCTAATAATTCATGAATAGCAGTTGCCTTATTAATCATACGATTCGTAATATTAATATATCTAGCACTTAGATAACCATGAATTTGAGGACAACGTTTTTGTAGACATGATAAAGCATAATGAGCCATTTCAATTTTTGCTTCATCATAAGGAGCATAAATCGCACTCACTTTTTGATTGTTCATACTTGCCCCTTGAATCAAATCAATATCTCCAAAACAATCATTTACTCTTAATACTTCACAGACTTCATCAACAACTTTAGGTTCAATATCACTACGATATATTTCATTAAAATTAGAATCGTATATCACTGCACCATCAGAACAGATAAGATAATTAAACTTTAAATCACGATCTAAATCTTTTAGTAAACGATTTAAATCTCTACCTGTACTTATCGCAAAAAGATTTCCTGCATCTACAAATTTATTAACAGCCTCGATATTCTTTTTATAATCGTCTGTGTAAAGAGTACCATCAAAATCACTCACTAATAACTTCATACTTATCAACCCTTTATTCTTACTTTTATTATATCAAAAAAAACTATTTTTTCAATATAAAATCGTATTCCTTTTCATTAACAAATTCTTTTTTACCTTTTTCAATTTCTTTTTGAACACGTTTTACACTAACCGTTTCTCTTAATAATTGTTGTAACTTTTCACTATTTAAACTTTCCTGCACTTTAGAATCTAAAGTAAAATTTAACATTCTAGAAAAACGTATAGCACGAATCATACGTAAAGGATCTTCTTCAAAACTATGATTAGGTTCTTTAATAGTTTTTATTACTTTTCTTTTTAAATCCTCTATTCCTCTATCTAACGGATCAAAGATCTTCCCATTCTTATTCATATATAAAGCATTGATGGTAAAATCTCTTCGTATTGCATCTTCTTTCATTGTTGATACAAAAGTTACCATAGGAAAACGATTCCCTATATTATATGTATCTTTTCGAAAAGTGGTGATTTCAACATCTTCAACCCAAACACTGCCAAACTTAGAATGATCAATGCATTCTTTATCTGAAAATATTTTTTGCACCTGTTCAGGTTTAGCATTCGTAGCAATATCTACATCACTAGTGTTTCTCCCCAATAAAAAATCACGCACATATCCCCCTACTATATATGCTTCAAACCCATTTTCTTCTAATCTTGTTAAGATTTGTTTTATATTTTGTTCCATATTACCTCCAAAAAAAGACCAATTAAAGGTCTTTTTTCTAACTTAATTTAAAGCTTCTTTTAATTTAGAACCAGCTTTAATTGTAACAGCTACACGAGCAGGAATTTGTACAGCTTCTCCTGTTTTTGGGTTACGTCCCATTTTAGCTTCTTTATTTTTAGCTGTATAAGTACAGAATCCGGTTAAAGTTACTTTACCTTCTTCTTTTAATCCTTTTACAACACCACTCATCATTGCTTCTAAAGCACGTGATGCATCAGCTTTTGTTAATCCTGTTTCTTCGGCAATATAGTTTACTAATTCTGTTTTACTCATTCTAAGTACCTCCCTATAATGTTTAAGCTATCTTGCTTACAATCTAAGAATACCATGTTTTCAAAGGGAAATCAACACTTTTTAGAACAAATTAATGTTTTTTTGGATTATCTTACCTATTTTACTTGGCAAAAAAAAGAGCAAGCTTCTATTTTCTGGCTCTTTTTCACTAAAAGCATATTATTTATTTCATAATTTACCTTTAATTCTATGTTTTTATAACACAATTGCAAACAGATTACCTGAACCTTTATTGACTAATTTTGATAAGGTTTGTTGCAATTTATAACGAACATTTTCTGGAAGTAATGAAAGTTTAGCTTGGATTCCTTCTTGGACAATAACATCTAAACTACGTCCAAAGATTTCACTCTTCCAAATACTTTCGGCATCTGTTTCACTATCTTTCATTAAGTAATTAATTAATTCTTTACTTTGTAATTCTGAACCAATAATAGGTTCAAAAGTTGATTCCACATCCACACGAATCATATGTATACTAGGAGCTACCGCTTTTAATTTAATACCATAACGACTTCCTTGTTTAATGACTTCTGGAGTATCTAGTTTCATATCAGATAATGTTGGAGTTGCAACGCCGTAACCCGTTTGTTTGACCATTTTTAAAGCTCCTTCAATCTGATCATATTCTTGTTTTGCAATCTTTAATTCTTGGAACAAAGTTAATACCTCAGCACGATTATTAATATCGACATCAATAATTTCTTTTAAAATTTGATCATATAAAGAATCAGGAGCTTCTAATGTTACCGTGACAATTCCTGTAGACGTATCAACTCTTGTAAGACTTGATTTAGAAATATATTCACATTCTCCAAAATGATCCATAATATGATTAATATCTCTTAATTTATCAATTTCTACTACACTTTCTCTAATTTTTTCGATATATACTTTTTTTAACCAATGATTTGATTTTAAACAAGCAATCCAG
>CALVJM010000006.1 GCA_944332155.1 uncultured Bacilli bacterium | reverse complement strand
TGACGAAAGATATTTTACAGATTCACATGTCTTTTTGCAAATTGAAAAGTGTTGCACTTCAAATTTAAATTAACAAACTCTCTTTTTCTTTACTAAAAAAAGATTATCATGTATAATGAAAGAAAGGAGTAAAGCGATGAAAAAGAAGAAAATTTTAATGATTATTCCTGCATATAATGAGGAAAAAAATATTTTATCTGTATATCATACAATCAAAAAGTATAATAAAGAACATAATGTTAATTATGAGGTGTTGGTAATTAACGATGGCTCTACAGATCAAACAGAGAGTATTTTAAAAGAACATCAAATTCCATATATTACCCTAGTTCATAATCTAGGTATTGGTGGAGCAGTTCAAACAGGATATAAATATGCGTATGAACACCAATATGATATAGCTATTCAATTTGATGGTGATGGACAACATGATGTAGCGTTTGTAAAAGACATTATTAAACCTATTGTAGAAGAAAAAGCCGACTTTGTGATTGGTTCACGCTTTATTGATAAAAAAGTCAGTAAATTTCAATCTACCAAAGCTCGTCAACTAGGAATTAGAATGATTTCTGCAACTATGCATTTGGTAACAGGGGCAAAAATATACGATACCACTTCTGGATTTCGTGCTGCCAATGTATCTATTATTAAGGAATTTGCTAAAAATTATCCATTGGAATACCCTGAACCTGTAACAACTACAGAGTTATTAAAAAAAGGATATCAAGTAGCTGAGATACCTGTAAGTATGAATGAACGTATTGGTGGTGTTTCGTCTATTCGTAGCTGGAAGAATGCATATTATATGATTAATGTTTTATTGTCAATTATCATGGTAGGCGTTAGGAGGTATAAATAATGACTGTTACATTACGTATTTCATTACTTATTTTCGCATTAGTATTATGTGTTGTAACTACAACAGTAGTACGTAAAGGACGTATACCTATTAAATATTCTTTATTGTGGTATTTTTGTTCTTTTGTAATTATTTTAGTTGCAATCATACCACTTGCGTTAGATTTTATTGCTGATTTATTAGGATTTGCAACCATATCTAATTTAATTATTGGTATATTAATCGCGCTGTTATTATTTTTAACAATGGCATTAACCATTATTACTTCTGGTCAAAAAAAGAAGATTACTTTACTGATTCAGGAAGTATCTATGTTAAAAAATGAACTTCATAAAAAATAGGTTTTGTATAAATATAGATTGTTCTAGCGAATAATCTTGTTTTTCTGAAATTAATTTACGTTATAAATAATCTAATGTTATAATAATGATATTAAAGAAAGGGGATATAACATGAGACAGAAAATTAGTATTATTTTATTGGTATTAGTTTTATCTTGTTGTTTAAATATAGGATATGCTACCGAAGATATTATACAAAATTCAGAAGTATCACCTACTACCGTTACAAATGTTATACCAGGTATCATTGAAAAAGATGGAAATAAATATTATCAGAATGCAGATGGTAGTTATCATTTAGGATTTAAAGAAATTGATGGTAAACTTTATTTCTTTAGCCGTTGGGGTGGAGCTATGCGTACAGGAGTCTTCACAATAGATGGTGTATTATACGGTTTCAATGAAGATGGAACGGCAATAGATGGAGTTTATCAGTTTAATAATAATACATATTATTTTAAACGTGGACAAGCCCAAGTTGGATTTCAAACGCTAGATGGTAAAACATATTATTTTGATCCTGCAACAGGAGTGATGCAAAAGGGAATAATTAGTATTAACGGTACTTATTATGGCTTTAACGAAGATGGAACGTTGATGAACGGTTTATCAACTTATCAAGGATCAATATATTATGGTGATAATGGAAAAGTACACTTAGGATTTAAAGAAATTGATGGTAAACTTTATTTCTTTAGCCGTTGGGGTGGAGCTATGCGTACAGGAGTCTTCACAATAGATGGTGTATTATACGGTTTCAATGAAGATGGAAGTGCGGTAGATGGTGTTTATCAGTTTAATAATAATACATATTATTTTAAATGTGGACAAGCTCAAATGGGTTTTCAAACGCTAGATGGTAAAACGTATTATTTTGATCCTGCAACAGGAGTGATGCAAAAAGGAATAATTAGTATTAACGGTACTTATTATGGCTTTAACGAAGATGGAACGTTGATGAATGGTTTATCAACTTATCAAGGATCAACATATTATGGTGATAATGGAAAAGTACACTTAGGATTTAAAGAAATTGATGGTAAACTATATTTCTTTAGCCGTTGGGGTGGAGCTATGCGTACAGGAGTCTTCACAATAGATGGTGTATTATACGGTTTCAATGAAGATGGAAGTGCGATGAATGGATTATCTACTTATCAAGGAACAAGTTATTATGGAAATAATGGAATAATTCAGTTAGGTTTTCAAACTATTGACGGTAAACTATATTTCTTTAGTCGTTGGGGCGGAGCCATGCGTACAGGAGTCTTCACAATAGATGGTGTATTATACGGTTTCAATGAAGATGGAAGTGCGATGAATGGATTATCTACTTACCAAGGAACAAGTTATTATGGTGATAATGGAAAAATTCATTTAGGATTTAAAACAATTAATGGTAAAAAATATTTCTTTAGTCGTTGGGGCGGAGCTATGCGTACAGGGATATTTTCCGTGGATGGTGTAGTGTATGGGTTTAACGATGATGGAACTAATATGAGTGGAATGATCCAGTACCAAGGAAAAACTTACTTTTTTAATAATGACGGTACACGATATTCAGGTTTTAAGACAATTAACGGAAAACGTTATTTCTTTGGTCGTGTTGATGGAACATTAAGATATGGTTGGTTTTGGTGTGAGGGATACCATTATTACGCAACTACTGATGGTTCACTTGCCACAGGTGATATTGAGATTGACGGAATGGTTTATCATTTTACCGAGATTGGTCGTTTAAAACTTGGGTGGAGTGAAAGTAATGGAAAGACTTACTTTTTAGATGAAAATGCCAAACCGGTAACTGATTGGCAAGTGATTGACGGAGTAAAATGTTTCTTTAATTCTTTAGGAGAGTTAATTAAAAAAGACGCAAAATATATTATAGATGTGTCTACGCATCAAGGAAAAATTAACTGGGATCAAGTAAAAGCTCAAGGATTAGTAGATGGTGTTATTGTCCGAGTTGGATATGGAAGTTTTTATGAAGATGAATGGCTTGCTTATAACATTTCAGAATTAAAACGTTTAGGAATTCCATATGGTATTTATATTTTTAGTTATGCAGAAAACGAAGTAGAAGCTAAAGGGGAAGCAAATGGAGTACTAAGTATGATTACAAAATATAATTTGAATCCAACTTTAGGTATTTATTACGATATTGAAGATTGGGATTTAGGATATGCGAATTCGAACAATATTTCCGTAGAAATGTATGATCGAATTATTACAACTTTTATTAATCATTTAAAAGCTAATGGTTATGATAGTTATGTTTATGCGAATTTATCTTATATTAGAAATCGTTTAAGTAGTTCTATGCGTCAATATATTCGTTGGATTGCACAATATAATCATAATTGTACTTATGATGGAGAGTATTTTCTATGGCAATATTCTAGTAGTGAAACAGTATCAGGAATTAATGGCAGAGTAGATGGAAATGTATGGTTTAAATAATGAAGGGTGATGTACATGAAAGATAAAACAATAGCAGTCTTACTACCATGTTATAACGAAAGTTTAACGGTAGCTAAAGTAATAAAAGATTATAAAAAAGCTTTTCCTAATGCAGATATTTATGTGTATGATAATAACTCAACAGATGGTACTGATGAGATTGCACGTAAAGCAGGCGCAATTGTTCGTTATGAATATAAACAAGGAAAAGGTAATGTAATACGTAGTATGTTTCGTCAAATTGATGCTGATTGTTATATTATGGCTGATGGAGATGATACAAACCCACCAGAACCTAAAATGGCCGAGTTAATACTTGAAGGAAAAGCTGATATGGTGATTGGTGATCGTTTGTCATCTACTTATTTTACTGAGAATAAAAGAATGTTTCACAATACTGGAAATCGCTTAGTACGAACTTTAATTAATAAACTATTTCATGTAAATGTCAAAGATATTATGACAGGAAGTCGAGCATTTAGTTATGAGTTTGTAAAATCATTTCCTGTATTATCAAAAGGATTTGAAATTGAGACAGAGATGACTATTCATGCAGCTGCCAATAACTTTAAAATGGTAGAAGTACCTACTAATTATCGTGATCGTCCAGAAGGAAGTGAAAGTAAATTAAATACTTTTAGTGATGGAATAAAAGTATTAAAAACTATATTTACTTTATTTAAGGAATATAAACCAGGTGTTTTCTTTAATCTTTGGGCATGTATTTTACTAATTCTTTCATTTGTATTTTGTGTGCCAGTATTTATTGAATATTTTAATACCGGTTTAGTTCCAAGAGTTCCCACTTTAATATTTGGATTAATTCTTTTAGTTATTTCTATATTATTATGGATTACAGGAATTATTTTACAAGTAATTGTCAAAAAACAAAGACAATTATTTGAATTATATTTAAATACATTAGAAAGTCGAAATAAGAAATAATGTTAGAATCTTTTCAAAAAAATCAAAAGGGAATTTATCTCATTTGTATTTCTAGTATTTTAGCTTGTATCGGACAATTGTTATGGAAGTTATCAAATGATGGAAATATTGGACTTTTACTTCTAGGATTTGGCTTCTATGGTTTAGGTGCTCTAATAATGTTAATCGCATATAAATTTGGTAGTTTATCTGTTATACAACCTTTTTTAAGTTTAAACTATGTACTAAGTATCATTTTTGGTTATTTCTTCTTAAATGAAGTTATTACCCTTAACAAAGTAATAGGTATACTCATTATTATGATAGGTGTTACATTAATCGCAGGTGGTGATGAACGTGATTAATTATATATTAATATTAATAATGACGATAATGGGATCAGTTGCTAGTCTGTTTTTAAAGAAAGCGTCTTCTTTTAAAAATATTAAGGAATTATTATTAAATATTAATTTATATATTGGTGGTTTTCTATATTTAGGGGCAGCAATATTAAATATTATTGTTTTAAAGAACATGGATTATTCTATGGTACTACCACTTACATCGTTAACCTATGTATGGACTATGTTCATATCTTATTTGTTCTTAAAAGAGTATATTTCAAAAAAGAAAATGATTGGTGTATCACTTATAGTATTAGGGGCAATTATCATTGTATTATAAATGATAAGCCTTTTTTTTGTTATTAAATTATGATATGATATTAATAGGTGAACAGTATGAAGAAAAAAGTATTATTTATATCAAGTACTGGTGGACATTTAACAGAAATGTTAGAATTAAGACAACTGTTTAGGAAATATGATTATCACATTATTACTGAAAAAACCAAGTCTACGTTATTTTTAGCTAAAAAACATAAGTGTAGAGTAGACTATTTAAAATATGGAACCAAAGATCATTTGTTGTCTTATTGTTTTATTTTTCCATGGAATTGTTTAAAAAGTCTATATTATTATTTTAAAATAAAACCAGATGTTGTAATTACAACAGGTACACACACTGCCGTTCCTATGTGTTATATCGCCAAACTATTTGGTAAGAAAGTAATCTATATTGAAACATTTGCTAATATAGAAACCAAAACCCTTTCTGGACGTATGGTATATCCAATTGCTGATTTATTTATTGTACAGTGGGAATCTATGTTAAAGCTATATCCGAAGGCAGTTTATGGAGGTTGGATTTTTAAATGACATTAGTTATATTAGGTACACAAGATAAAGACTTTTCTAGACTTTTAAAAAAGATTGATCAATTAATTGCTGATCATAAAATTAAAGATGAAGTAGTTGTACAGGCAGGAACTACTAAGTATCAGTCATCACACATGAAAATATTCGATTTAATTCCTATGACAGAATTTAACCAACTAATTGGTAAAGCTGATTTAATTATTACGCATGGAGGAGTAGGTTCTATTATTCAGGCTTTAAAAAAACAAAAGAAAATAATTGTCATCCCACGATTAAAAGAATATGGTGAACATACTAATAATCATCAATTACAAATTGTTCATGAATTTTCAAAAAAAGGATATGTAATTCCTTGTACAGATATAGAAAATTTAGATGATGCATTAGCTCAAGTCAAAGATTTTAAACCTAAACCATATAAAAGTAATAATACACAAATGATTCAGTTAATTTCTCAATTTATTGATAATGTATAGTATATTGAAAATATAAAAAAATGGTTGTAAAAACAACCTTTTTTCGTTATAATAAGCTCTAGGTGGTTTTATGAAGAAGTTATTTGTAATACTATTATGTGGTTTAATCGCATTTATTTTTATAGAAACAAATGCTCAAGAAAATAAGAATTTTAAAATGACAGATAAAAGTATTATTTATTTTGGTGACTCTATTACTGAAGGTGGAACCAATAATGGTATTTCTTGGACAAATTATATTAATGATATTTTAAAGTTTAAAAAGAGTGTGAATGCTTCTAAAGGAGGAGCAACTTTTTCCCAAGAAAACTTAGAAAATATGATTGTGACACAAGTATTAGAACACAAAGATGAAAAATATGATTATATTTTATTACAAGGTGGAATTAATGATGCGAAGATTCCAGTTGCATTAGGAGAGTTCACTGATTCTTATCAATTACAAGACTTTGATTTATCTACTTATACAGGTATGTTAGATGCAACATTTTATTATTTAACTAAATATTATAAAGGTTCTTCTATTGGTGTAATGATTATGTATCCAACACCTTATGCGGATGAATATGGATGGACTGGTAAAACAGGTGAACCAGAAGAATATTTTGATGCGTTAATTCAGATTTGTGAAAAATGGGGAATTCCATATATTAATTTTTATGATAAAGATTTAGCAACTGTAATTACCAAAAATGAGTTATTAGATGGAGTACATCTAACAGATCAAGGATATCAAAAGATTAGTCCTTATTTAGCTAACTTCATTCAAACTTTACAACCTTATAATCGTGATATACATAAAGAAGAGAAAGTAATAAGTAGTGGATTAAAATATTATAATGAAAAGTTTTAAAAAAAGAAAATGTTCAATTTTCTTTTTTATTTTAAATTATTACTTTTTTCTGAATTCTTATAAAAATTATTAATTCCTTTCGCAAACCATGTTGGCCAAAATTTTTCAAACATAATAAGATCTTCTTTTGTTCTAATACCATGATTAATAATATCTGTAGTAGTTGAAGATTCAGAAATTCGATGTTCCATTAATGGTTTTGGAATAAATATAAAATCATGTGGCGCTTTAGATAATTTTTCCCATGTATACCAATCTACATTGCACTTAAAGTCACAAATAAATACATCTTTAATACTATTTTTTTTGACAAAAGTAACAGCTGGACAACAAATAGAATTTCCAAATCGTAATACCCATCTTCTAAAAAATTTATATTTTCCTAGTGTTTTAATTCTAAGTGGTAATAATAAGATTCTTTTAATTTTAAGGTTCTTATTATTTAAAACTTTATCAGATCCACGTAATTCAAAGTAATCTGTAAAAATAATAGAAGCATTTTTATTTTTCTTATACGCATCTATAATTTCTTTCGCATAATCTTTTTCATATATATCATCTTGATGGGCAACTGTAACAAGTTCTGAGTCAACACAATTTACCGCAAAATTAAAATCATAGGCGATTCCTTTTTGTCCTTTGTTAATAATAACTTTTAAATTATATTTTTCTGCCATTTGATTAATAAATTCATTAGGGGTAGATGTTGCGATAACAACATTAGTTTTGATACTTTGATTTAAAACTGAGTTGATACAATCTTCTAAGTAAGTAGATTCTTTGTACGCTAATACGACAAATGTATGTATATTTTTGTTCATAAATACCTCCGTTATAATCTTGTATATAAATATATTAATATTTTACCATTTCCAAAACGATTGAATATGCTGAAGAGAAAGAAGAATAGTTTATATATAAAATTTTCGTCTTTTGGTTTATTAAAACCAATAAATTCATTCTTTTTATAATTTGGGAACTTATCTTTTAACCAGTTAAATAACTTATCATAATTTTGAGATATCTGATGATAAGAGTAATGTCTTTGTGAAAAACACAAAAACCATATGATATAAATATAAAAGAAATATTCTGTATAATTAAAATGCTTTTTTAACAAATTTTTTTCTGTAACAACTTTATAACATTCATTTAATAAACGAAAAACATCTACCTTTTCAAATTTCTTTTGAGTTGTATTAGAAACACTTTCGTCATTATAAAACCAATTATATCCATCATAATGAATAGTAGTTACTTTATTTGAAATCATAAGAGCTTGTAAGTTAAAATATATATCTTCTCCTAAATTGTTATCTAGGAATTCTATTTTATTTTGTATAATATAATTTCTTTTATATATTTTAGCCCATGGAGCACATATTTTATATATCATTTCCTTTTGTAAATATCCATCTTTAAGTTTAACATTTTTAATAATTTTACCGTTTGTATTAGGTCGTTTATAACCACCCATAACAATATCTGTTTTTTCTTTTAATGCGGTTGTTAGATAAGTTTCCACATAATCAGGATCAATATAATCATCATTATCAATAAACATAAGATAATCACCGGTTGCTTTTTGAATACCTAAATTTCTAGTTTTCGCAACACCTTCATTCTGTTTATCAATAACAATAATTCTTTTATCTTTTTTCTCATATTTTCTAATAATATCGATTGATTTATCTTTAGAACCATCATTAAGGAGTATTAGTTCTATTTGTGTATATGTTTGATTTAAAACACTCTCAATACATCGACTTAAATGTTTTTCGGCATTATATACAGGTATAATAATAGATACTTTAGATTTTTTCATTTTTGAACACCTTCCTAATTTTATAGATGTAATAAATAATAAATAATAATGCAAGAGTAATCATAGTGAAAGTATACGCTAGTGAAGCGCCTAAAAGTTCATAATTAATAATTAAGAAGCGGGAAGCAAAAAAGGTGAAGATAGATGAAATAATAAAAATAATGACTTGAGCGAAAGTATATCTTAATGCGATTAAAGCATTGGAAATAACGAATGATATACCAAAGAAAGTGGCTCCAAATAAGATAATAATTAAATCATATAGATATTTTTGTAGTGGAATACCATACACTAATTCTAAAAATGGAATACCTATAAAATAAGCAACAACAATGATAAATAATCCCAATAAAAAGATTAAAAAACATAATTTGATAATAGTTTTGTTAAATAAGTCAAATTTTTTCTCTTTTAGATAATTAGCTAGTTTATTTAAAAATGGATGAATTAAGAATTGACCACATAGAATGACTAAAGTGGCAGGCATGACAATAATTCCAAATATCGTTTGACTAGAGTTGATTAAATAACTATCTATGGTATATTTAGGTGCGTTAATCACATATTGGGTTAGTAGGGTAACTAAAAAAGTACAAGCTCCCATTTTAAAAATCCATAAAATATTCTTTTTATTAAAGTTTAATTTTGTAAAGTTTATTTCACTTACATTTTTAAGATCATAGAAGAATAATATGATTAACTGTGTTAAAATAATTGCGATAATAGATAGGATTAAATTATGTGTTAGTAAATCTACAAGAACGAATAATATAGTTGCGATTAACCCTTTCAAAAATAGGGAAATTCCTACTTTATATAATTCATCTTTCTTTTGAATAATCGCATATATACATTCTGCAAAAGCTTCAATTAGTTTGTATAAAACTAGAGTGAGAATTACTGATATTTTGTAACCATCATAACCACGGAAGGCAACAAAAAGAAGCGAAGCAATTAACATTATTAAACAACAAAATAATTTATTATATATAAAGTCATCATCTGTAATATTTTTATTTCGCTCTGTGACTTGATAAGTTCTTCCGGAATATAAACCGATTACTTGTAATAAACAAGAAGTAGAGAAGGCAAAAGTAAAAATACCTGCTTTATCACTTCCGTTGATTCTAGTAACGGCAATCATAAAAAATAAAGAAACCATTGCATTTAAAGTAGAACCAATTGTGTTCCAAAAGAAATTTTTCTTAATTCTATCTTTCATTTAAAACGAATCCTTTCTTTATGAATAGATACCTATTTTTAAGGGTAAAAATCCATTATCACTATTATATCTTAATTTGATTAAATAATAAAGATTATTTACTAGAAATGTCGAAAATACTTCAATAGTTCTATTTTTTAAGAAATACAAAATGAAGAAATAAATAATAAATAATTGACATTTATCCCTCTTTTTTAGTATGATTTATTTAGGATAAAAAGGTGGCTAGGTAGTTAGGAGCCATTATGAAAAAAAATGCTAGAAATGCAAATTATGATTTGATGAAAATTTTATCCATGTTTTTTATTGTCTTGTATCATGTGATAGTACATGGTAATGTACTTGCGAATATTCATAATTATACTTTATACTTAATCACGGAAATAGTACTTTTAATCTGTTTGGTTCATGTGAATTCTTTTGTATTAGTAACGGGATATTTTCAATGTACAAATCAATTTAAAGCATCTAAAGTTTGGCAACTTATCAATTCAACCATGTTTTATAAGATAATGATTGTATTAGTTGCGGTGTTGTTATTCCATAATACTTTAGGACCAGTCTCTTTATTAAATCAATTATCACCCATTTTAACTGATGAATATTGGTTTGTTAAAATGTACATTATTCTTTATTGTTTGAGTCCTTTTTTAAATATAATGATTAAGAATATTAACCAACGTCAACACAAACAGTTATTATGGTGTTTATTTGTCTTTTTTTCTATTATACCTTATATTACAGGAGGACAAGGGTTTCCTAATGATGGTTATACTTTGTATCAATTTTTATTTTTATATCTTCTAGGTGCGTATTTTCGCAAGTATCCTTTTTTACAGAGTAATATTGGTAAGTGCTTTACCAAAAGTAAAGTACAATTAATTTTATTTTTTCTCTGTATTGGATGTGTAATTGCCAATTATTGTTTTAATACAACATTAGATGTTTATATGAATACGAATAGAATTACAAACCACTTATTCCAAAATATGCTGGGAATGAAAATGGCCTATAGTAATCCATTTGTGATTGTTCAATCGCTCGCATATTTTCTATTATTCGCAACGTTTTCTTTTAAGAGTTCATGGATTAGTAAAATATCAGCTTGTACATTAGGTGTATATTTATTACATGACCATACTTTAATGCGTTATAGTTTATATGTAAAATTAGGAGTAGGTACTGCACCTATTTATTCACTTTCTTTTTTCTTTTATATGTTAGCTGTATCAGTATTAATTTTTGTTGTTGGTATTATTATTGAATATCTTAGACAATGTCTATTTAAATTTATTTACAATAGAAAAATTTCTATAAAGATACGTAAGCGATATTATCGATGGGTTCATAGTTTAAATGAAGAAACAAGCTCTTAATCTTTTTTTCCATAATAAATATTTGTTGTTAGAAAAAACTATGTATACTGATAAAGTTACTAATCACCAAAAAGATAATCGTTGGTTTTGAAATCGTTTTTATCCATTGTAACGTGTAGATAAATTTTTGAACTATCGAAAGATAAGAACACAAAAATGTAGATAATGAAATCAGATTGAGGAAAACAAACATGAGGGAAGTAGATATATTAGTGGAACTCAAGAAACAGAATATATCAATAGATAAAATCAATGGGTTGAATATTAATGATATTGGTAAAAAGCTAGATAAAAGTATTGGTGAATCAGATGATATCATTAATAGAGTTAAAAATGATGATATTATTCTTGAAAACAGCAAACAAAAAGGTAACTTTGCAGAAATAGTTCAAGATTATTTTTATGAAGAAACTGTTAAAAATCTCAATAGAATCAGTAAAGATAGAGTAACTTCTTTGGATGATAAAATACATCAAGGAATAGATGGAATTTATGAAGATTCAACGATAGGACCACCAAAATTTGTGATTAGTGAAGCAAAATATGGAACTTCTAAGTTAAGTACATTAAAGGATGGCACTCGTCAAATGAGTAATAAATGAATTGTCGATAGATTAGAGAATGTTGTTGGCACATAGAAAGCAAAAGAAATTCTGTTGGAAATGACATTAAATCCAGATAATGTTCAATATACATTAATTAATGTTGATTCTAAAGGAAATGTAGTTGAGAGTTTTTTAAATGGTAAAAAACCGAAAGGAAATTAGAGATGAGAGATCAAATAAAAAATGAAGATTATTTAAAAAAATCATTATTATTCACAATAGAAAGTATACAGGATTTTGAAAAAATTTTACCACAAGTGATAGAAAAACAGGGGATTGATTCGCAAGGAACTCGAAATGGATATAATGCCCTAGTAATGTATTATACAAAAAAAATAAATTTATTATATTCCTTAGGAATGCCTATTTTGGATATTAAAAAAGATTTTAAAAAATTTTTAGAATATTATTCATTTGCATGGGAAATAAAATATGGATATATAGAATTAGTAAGAGTGCTATCGTTAGGCATATTATTGAATATAAATAAAAATGAATTTAAAGATTTGCAAGAAAAAATAAGTAATGAACAATTAAATGACTATTTACTTAATTACTTAATGAAATTCATTGACTCAACTTGGGAAATGAAATCAAACGAATTTCAATTCAAAGGTATTTACGAACCAGTTAGAGAGATTATTAAGGAAAAAGACAAGCTTATTTCTTCAAAAATGTTAAAAAATTACTTAGAAAAACAGTGGTATGAAATTCATAATGAGTGTGCTTGGTATGATAGTCATAAGAGTAAACAAGATACTTATTATGGCTATTGGGCGTATGAAGCGGGAGCAATTGCAAAAATTTTACAATTAGATGATAAAGAATTAAAAGAACAGCAATATTATCCTTATGATTTAGTACATTTCAATGATTAAATAATGGAGTGTTTCTACTAGAACTAGGGATGGAAAAGGATAAACTTTAGTTGAAATTCTTTTTTTATCAGATGGACAACGTTCTCAGGTTACACACGGTATCATAGTGAATTTCCTGAATAAATGAAATTAGTTCTTGAGGAGGATTTATAAATGGATAATTTAAAAATCAAATTAGATGAAATTATTGATACTGAGATGAAGCAAAACTCTAATGTATGGGGGATGGATTGTATTGAAAAAATTCAAAAAAAATATTCATTAGTTTTACCCGCTGATTATGTATTTTATTTACAATATTATGGAAATGATTACATAAAAGATAACTGTTTATTTACGCTTAGTGCTTCTTTGAAAAAAGTACTTAATCAGAAGAGTGTTGAATTAGATTCTATTTTTGATCTTGGTAATGATGCCAATAATTTGGAGAAAAAAATTTTATTTTATCAAGATATTATTCCATCAAACTTATTTCCCATAGCAGATTTACCAGGAGGAAATCTGGTCTGTATGGATAAAAAAAAATCACCATATTTATTTCTGGATTCATGACAAAGTCGAAGATACATATTTAGTAGCACATAATTTTAGTGAATTTATTATGCAGTTTCAATTTGAACAAAAAGAACAAATAAATTTAGATGATATAGAACTTAATTTAAGTAATGATTTGGACGATTTGCTAAAGAAAGCTGCTGAGAAATATAGGTAAAATCTTTTAGGATAGTTAAAACATATTTAAGTTGAATATAATAAAATAGTATATCTTATCAAAAATTATATTTTTTGTAGATACTTTTAAAGGTAGAAATATAGTGATAAAAAAACACTTTAATAGAGTGTTTTTTAGATGCTTGTTTGACAAAAAATATGCGTGTGTTATAATATGGCCAACACTTATTGAATATGTTGTGAAATTATTAAAGTGGTATTATTTTGAAGAAAGAAGTGATGTGATATGATGCAATTGATATGTTATTTATTACCATCTGTTATTGCAGTATGGGTTACAGAAATAATTAATAAAAAAAATTATAATATGAAACAATGGTTTTATTTATATGTTCTTTATGTTTTATTTATTAATTTAATTATAGTTACGGTATTATCAACTATATATGAAGGAGCAGAGGTGTATCTATCTATAGCGCATTTTACAAATTCATTAAATATGAAGTATTTAGCTATTGCGTTGTTTTTAGCTGTTTTATTACCTTTTATATTTTCATTTATAAAACAAACATTTTCTTTTAATATTACAATAGATATTATCGATAAAGATAATATAAAGGAAGTGAAGAATGGAAAGACTAAGAAAAAAAAGAAGTCGATTAAGAAATCTTCGAAATAGTATTTCTTTAATTTTATTGTTATTGGGATTAATCATATTTTTATCAGCTGATTGGTATAAGATTGCCTTTTCAGATGTTACTTTAGATCAATTAATTTTTCATTTAAAAGTACCACTAACTGGTGCTAATGATGACTTTTTTCTGCAATATATAAATTATATAAAACCTTATTTAGGGGATATATTCATTTTGTTTATCATTGTTGCAATTATGATGAGCCCATGTTTTAAGCATTCTTTTAGGATAAAGGGAAATATAAAAATTGGTAAAAAACAGTTTAATTGGCATTGGACAGTGAAAGATAGTACAACCTATCTAGTGTGGATAAATGTTTTAGTTTTTATTAGTAGTATTATTTATGGCGCAAAAGCACTAGATCTTGGTACATATATTCATAACAATTTAAATGCAAGTAGTTTATATGAAGACTATTATGTTGATCCTAAAAAGGCAAATCTTACATTTCCAGAAGAAAAACGAAATTTAATTTATATTTTTTTAGAATCGATGGAGAGCTCATATGCGAATGTAGGAGATTTAAATATTGGTCAAGATAATCTTATTCCTGGATTAGAAGAAATTGCTTTAGATAATATTAATTTTTCTCATAATGATTCCTTAGGTGGTGCTCAAACAATTTATGGAACAACTTGGACAGTCGCAGCGATGGTTGCCCAAACATCGGGAGTTCCATTAAATATTCCAATTGATGGAAATACTATGAATCAGTATTCTACATTTTTACCAGGTGTGTATAGTTTAGGTGAAATTTTAAAAGATAATGGTTATCGTCAATATTTAATGCTTGGTTCCGATTCTGATTTTGGAGGAAGGTCTAATTATTTTAAACAACATGGTGATTATAACATATATGATTATTATTCAGCGATTGATGATGGAAAAATCGACGAAGATTATTTTGTTTGGTGGGGTTATGAAGATGCTAAACTATTTGACTATGCAAAAGAAAAATTATTAGAACTTGCAGACGATGATACCGAACAACCATTTAATTTTACGATGCTAACAGCGGATACACACGCTACTGAAGGTTATAAAGATGAAACGTGCACTAATCCAACTTCGCAATCGTATGCGAATTCTGTGATTTGTTCAGATTCTAAAGTAAGCGAGTTTGTAAAATGGATACAAGAACAAGACTTTTATGAAGATACTACTATTGTGATTGTCGGTGATCACTTAGTTATGGGTAATTATCTTTTTCCTGCTAGTGACAGTAGAGAAAGATCTATTTATAACGCATTCATAAACGTTGATACAAATGTTGATTATCAAAATACCAAGAATAGAACATTTACCGTTTTTGATATGTATCCTACAACTTTAGCTAGTTTAGGTGTTAAAATAAAAGGAAATAGATTGGGATTAGGTACAAATCTATTCTCAGAAAAACCAACTTTAGCTGAAGTGTTAGGTTTAAATAAACTAGATGCTCAATTACAGCGAAAATCAAACTATTATAATCATCGATTGTTATACTAGTTGAATCGGAAATACTTGAAAAGATTAATGAGAGTTTTCAAGAAGAAATGTTAAAAATAGAAAAGTAGTTTTTAACTATTTTTCTTTTTGAAAAATACTATTGACAAAAAAAGTTTTATGAATTATACTGATAATGAAGTAGTAATCATTACTACTTAGGGGTGAGGTATGAAGTATTCCTATCAACGTGAACAGATTTTGAAAATTGTACAGTCTTCTTATGGTCATCTTAGTGCGAATGAAGTGTATGAACAAGTACGAAAAATCATTCCTAATATTAGTTTAGGAACCGTTTATCGTAATTTAAACACTTTGGCAGAACATCATTTTATTCGTCGAATTATTATGCCACATGGTAGTGATGAGTATGATTATAATGTTGAACCGCATTCCCATATTTATTGTGTGAAGTGTGGTAATATTTATGATTTACCATCTAAAGTCGATGAAAGAATGCAAAAATTAGTTGAAAAAGAAGCAGGCTATACTATTACAAAATCAAGTGTCGTTTTTGAAGGAATATGTCCTCAATGTGAGAGTGAGAAAGAAGGTTAAGTATGGAGAAAGAATTAAAAGGAACAAGAACAGAACAAAATTTAATGACAGCCTTTGCAGGTGAAAGTCAAGCACGTAACAAATATACTTATTATGCAAGTAAAGCTAAAAAAGATGGTTATCAACAATTAGCTGCCATTTTTGAAGAAACTGCTAATAATGAAAAAGAACATGCTAAATTATGGTTTAAATTAGTTAATGGAGGAGAAATTCCAGGAACATTAGATAATTTAAAAGATGCAGCTTCTGGTGAAAATTATGAACATACAGACATGTATCCTACATTTGCCAAAGTTGCTCGTGAAGAAGGATTTGATCATATCGCATTCTTATTTGAAAGTGTTGCTAAAATTGAAGAACAACACGAAGCTAGATATCGTGCAATGATCGAAAATATTAATAATGATCGTGTATTTAAGAGAGACGAAGAACACTTCTGGATTTGTCGTAACTGTGGACATGTTCATTATGGTGTAGAAGCTCCTGAAGTATGTCCTGTATGTGCACATCCAAAAGCTTACTTTGAATTACGTTCAGAAAACTATTAATCAAAAAAGTACTTCGGTACTTTTTTTGTGCTATAATGTTGTTGGTGATACTATGGCAAAAATTATGATTGTAGAAGATGATCAAACGTTACGTGAAGAAGTCAAAAGTTTACTGGATCATCATGGTTATGAAACGATAACCCTTACCAATTTTATAGATTCTGTAGAAGAAATTCTATCGTCAAACCCTGATTTAGTTTTATTAGATATTACATTACCTACTTTAAGTGGGGAACAAATATTAAAAGAAATTCGTAAAAAATCAGATGTTTTTGTTATTATGTTGACAAGTAAAAATACAGAAATGGATGAAGTATTAAGTATGAGTTATGGAGCTGATGATTACATTAGTAAACCTTACCATCCCACCATTTTACTTTTACATATTGAATCCATACTAAAGAGAAGAGAACATCATGAAGATACATTAAAGTACCAAGATGTCATCGTGAATCCTTTAAAAAGTACTTTAGAACGAAAAGGACAAACATTATTGTTATCCAAAAACGAACTTGGTATATTTGTCTATTTATTAAAACATGTGGGAACGATTGTTACTCGTGATGATTTAATGAATTATTTATGGGATACGAATGTCTTTATTGACGATAATACTTTAACGGTTAATATGAATCGTTTACGTAAAAAGTTAGAGGAAATCGGTTTAGAAAATGTGATTGAAACAAGAAGAGGACAAGGTTATATCTTATTATGAGAACAAAAGATTATATCAAAGATAAAATCGTAGAGATTGCTTTATTACTTGGATTTGGACTTCTTGCTGGATTTTTATTAATTGTTTTTCAAGTAACGCCAACACTCATTTATTTATTAGGTATTCTTTATGTGCTTGTTTTACTTTCTCTTTTTACGTATGAATATCTCCGTCGTACTTTCTTTTATCGTACATTTTTAAATGCTTTAGAACAGCTAGATAAGAAATATTTAGCTTTTGAATTAATGTCTAAACCGAAATTTTATGATGGTAAAATATTGTATCAAGCTCTATATGAAGCTAGTAAGTCAATGAATGAATATGTTCGTCTTTATGAAAAAAATACGATTGATTTTAAAGAATATATTGAATTATGGGTTCATGAAATCAAAATTCCTCTATCAACTTGTATTTTAATGATGCATAATCATCCTGAGTTAAAAAAACTAGCTCCAGAAATACGTCGTATCGAAGAAGATATTGATCAAGTATTATATTATGCTCGTAGTAATGCGACGGAAAAAGATTATTTAATTAAAAAGACTTCTTTAGAAGATGTGGTTAATACGGTAATTCGTAAACATAAAGAAAATATTTTATTACGTAACATTCAAATTGAGATACAGAATGTAGATGTAGAAGTTTTTAGTGATGCGAAATGGTTAGAATTTATGTTAGGCCAAATATTATCTAATAGTATTAAATATAGTAAAGAAAAAGATGCGAAGATTTGTTTAAGCACGATTAATCATAAAGATGATACAACTTTAGTGATTGAAGATAATGGTATTGGTATTAAACCTTCAGATCTTCCCCGTATCTTTGATAAATCCTTTACGGGAGAAAATGGTCGTATTGGGGCTAGTTCAACTGGAATGGGACTTTATTTATGTAAAAAATTAGCTTCTAAATTAGGTTTAAAAATAGAGGCACAATCAAAAGAAGGGGAGTATACAAAAATTTATATACACTTTCCGAAAGAAGAATTTTATCAAGGTACGAGAGATTAAACTTACAGAAGTGTAAGTTTTTGTTATTAAAATCAATGAAATATTTAAAAAAATTCCTCTATAATGAAGGGGAAGGGAGAAAGATTATGGAAACAATTTTAAAAATAGAAGATATTGAAAAATATTATGGCAATCGTTCTAATTTAACGAAAGCGATTGATGGCATCTCACTAGAAGTTGAACATGGTGAATTTGTGGCGATTATGGGAGCGAGTGGAAGTGGTAAAACAACTTTACTAAATGTCATCTCTACCATTGATCGTGTAACAAGTGGTCACATTTATGTTGGAGGAGTAGATATTACAACTCTTAAAGGAAATGATTTAAATCGTTTTCGTAGAGAAGAATTAGGTTTTATCTTTCAAGATTTTAACCTTTTAGATACTTTAACTGCTTATGAAAATATTGCTTTAGCGTTATCTATTCAAAATGTAAAACTAAAAGAAATTGACGTGCGTGTTCGTAGTATCGCACAAAAACTAGGAATTAGTAAGGTATTATCAAAATATCCTTATCAAATGAGTGGGGGACAGAAACAACGTGTCGCAAGTGTCCGAGCTTTAATTACGAATCCTAAATTAGTACTTGCCGATGAACCTACGGGAGCGTTAGATAGTAAAAGTGCGAAATTATTACTAGAACGTTTTAGTGAATTAAATCAAGAATTACAAGCGACTATTTTAATGGTTACCCATGATGCTTTTACAGCCAGTTATGCATCACGTGTGGTATTTATTAAAGATGGAAAAATATTTAATGAATTAAAACGTGGAGATCAAACACGTAAAGAGTTCTTTGATCAAATCATCGATGTAGTCACACTACTTGGAGGGGATTTGAATGAAGCTCTTTAAGTTATCAATAAAGAATATTAAAAAAAGTTTTAAAGATTATGCGATTTACTTTTTTACCCTAATCTTAGGTGTATCTATCTTTTACTTATTTAATTCGATTGATAGTCAAACCGCCATGATGAATATTACAGAATCTACTCGTGAGATTATTGATCTTATGATTAATATGTTATCAGGAGTTAGTGTCTTTGTATCTTTTGTCTTAGGCTTCCTAATTATTTATGCCTCTCGTTTCTTAATGAAACGTCGTCATAAAGAATTTGGTATTTATATGACACTAGGTATGGGAAAAGGCCAAATCTCAAAAATCTTATTATTTGAAACCATCTTAATTGGGTGTGTTTCCTTAGTAGTTGGTTCTTGTATTGGAATTTTACTTTCCCAACTCATGAGTGTTTTTGTCGCTAATATGTTTGAAGTAGATATGACAGAATTTACCTTTGTTTTTTCTTCATCTGCTTTAATTAAAACCATTATTTACTTTGGTATTATGTATGTACTCGTTATGATTTTTAATACCATTCAAGTTGGTAAATGTAAATTAATTGATTTATTATATGCGAATAAGAAATCAGAAAAGGTACATATGAAAAATCCTTGGGTTTGTACGATTGTCTTTATTCTTGGTGCAGGTTTACTAGGATATGCATACTACTTAGTAACCGCTGGAGTAAATCAAATTCAAAATCCAAGCGATATTTTCCCACCAATCATTATGGGAGTCGTATCTACTTTCTTAATTATTTGGTCTTTATCCGGTTTAATTTTAAAAATTGTCATGTCAATGAAAGGACTTTATTATAAAGGATTAAATAGTTTTACCTTAAGACAAATTAGTAGTAAAATTAATACTACGGTATTCTCTATGGGCATGATTTGTTTAATGCTATTTATTACGATTTGTGTTTTATCAAGTTCTTTATCTTTAAAAAACTCTCTAACAAAGAATTTAAAAGAGCTTGCCCCTGTTGATATCGAGTTAAGTAAAACGGTTGATATGCCAGACTCTTACATGGAAGATTATGGCTATACAAAGGAAGAAATTGATGCCTCTCATTATACGGTTATGGAAACATTAGAGCGTATTGGGTTTGATTCAGATAAAAAGTTAAAAGATGTTGTTGATATTTATACCTATGCGAATTCAGAATTAACGGTTCGTACTTTACTTGGAAGTGCCTACGATCAAGTATATCAAACATATCCTCATCTTTATTATGATTCTGCCGAAGAGTTTATAAAGATTAGTGATTATAATAAAGTAGCTAGGTCTTATGGTCATGAAACTTATGAATTAGAAGATGATGAATACATGATTGTTGCGGATTTTGATAGTTGGATTAGTATTCATAATATGGCTTTGAAAAAGGATGTAGCAATTGAAGTAGGGGGTAAAACTTTAACACCAAAATATTCCGAATGTAAAGATGGATTTATTCGTATTTCTTCTAATCATATAAATGCAGGAATATTTGTCGTACCTGACAATATTGATTTTACTGGATTTGATAAAAAGAATTTTGTCATTGGTAACTATAACGCTGCTGATAAAGAAGGGAAACAACAAATAGAGAATGAATTGACTTCAGAAGAGAATTATCAAACGTTATCAAATCAACATTTAAATTTAAGTGCTAGTAGTAAAATATCAATTTATGAAGCCAGTGTTGGTTTAGGAGCTTTAGTCACATTTATTGGTCTTTATTTAGGAATTATCTTCTTAATGTCTAGTGCGGCTATTCTTGCTTTAAAGGAATTATCAGAAAGTACCGATAATAAAGAAAGATTCTTGATGTTACGAAAACTAGGAGTCGATGAGAAGATGATTCATCGAGCTTTATTTAGACAAATCGCAATCTTCTTCTTATTCCCGCTTCTTCTAGCCATCATTCATTCTTATTTTGGAATTCAATTTGCCAATTATTTATTAGCTGGTATGGGAATTGATGGATTATTAGAATCCATTATTATGACAGCTATCTTCTTAATCTGTATCTATGGAGGTTATTTCCTTATTACATATTTCTGTAGTAAAAGTATTATTAGTCATAAAGAATAAAAATAGAAGAGTGATCTTCTATTTTTCGTTATCGATTTGATCTATGATTGTGTTATATTCATTTAAAAGATGATCGTTGGTGAATATTAGCGTATCATTTTCAATCGTCCATTCAGAAGCATTCCCTTTTAAAAAGCTAATTGCTTCATCATAAACATTTAATATATTTGTTAAATCACTAAAAATATCTTGTAGTTCTTTATCCGTACGTAACTCTTCAAAGTCTCCCATAAGATCTTGATTATAAATATCTACATAAACAGAATCTAACTCTAAATCCTTAATATAAGAATCTTTTCTGGTATCTGTCATTAAATCTTTGTATTCTTTTTCAATTTCTTTTAAAGAATCTCTTTTTTGTTTTAAATATTCATTCGTCTTAGTAAATTGAGGTCCATCTAATTGATAATTCTCTACTGTTAGAACTTGAACGAATTGTTCATCTTGTGACCACTCTGTAAATGCTTTAGTTAGATTTACAAAATCACGAACATAACTTTTGGCAGCTTGTTCAATTTTTCCATAGTCTCCTTTCGTTACTGTTTTATTCAAGTGTTCATTGATTTTGTCCATATCGAGTTCTTCAAAATCTAGTAATTCATAAACACGATCCATTTCTTGTAGTAACTTGGTGTTTTCAATATAACTAGTAATAAATAAATATCCAAACCATACAACAAATAAACCAACTAAAACGCCAATAATCATACCGATTTTCTTTTTCATTTTCTTCCTCCTTTAATTATTAAAACGTAATAAATATCCATCTGGATCTTGAATTAAGAATTCTTGATCTTCATATAGTGTCCCATCAACCATATAAGAATGTGTTTCTACATCTAAGAAGAGGGGATACCCTTTTTTCTTGATTCTTTTAGCCATTTCTTTTACATCAGATACCGTCATAGAAAGATTAATCCCACGACCAAAAGGATATTCTAAAGGACCTGTATTCCAATGTTCATTAATTTCCTCAATCATGATTTGATTTTCCTCTAACTCTAAAAAAGCAAATTTATCAGCTTTACGTTCATACACAACGTGAAATCCTAAATCCGTATAGAACTTAATACTATTTTGAATATTAGAAACACTGAGTTCTGGAATTAAAGAATTAAATTTCATTTCGACCACCTTAGTATTATTATATCATCTCTTTCACATAATTTTAACTTTTTTAAAAATTATACTTGTCAAATGTTTAGAGATATGATAGAATTATACTGTTACGTGTTATGGCGATGTAGCTCAGTTGGCTAGAGCACCTGGTTCATACCCAGTAGGTCGGTGGTTCGAATCCACTCGTCGCTACCAATTTGTTATTAACTAGACTTTATGTCTAGTTTTATTTTGCTCTTTTAACTTTTGAATTCAAAAAGATATATGTAGATGTAGACGGGATACTAGTGAAAAATTAACGATGTGTTGGCAAAGCCAGTAAGCATATTTTATATGTGAGCATTCATCTCGCCTGGGTATCCCATCATTTTTTATTGAACTTCTAAATTAAAAAGATCTATAGTATGCTTATATTTTGAAAGTGATAAAAAAGAGTAAAATATTTTCGATACATAGGGAATTAATGATTGGTGTAAATTAACATTTGAAATTTTGAACTGAGTTTTAGAGTAGAATAATGTGCATAAGTTATTTCGCTAGATGCATTAAGATATTTAGTTAATTATTATTTGTCCGTGCTAATTTGTTATTAACTAGACATAAAATCTAGTTTTATTTTGTTCTTTTTACCTTTTTAATTTTAAATATAAATGATATAATTGTTTTAACAAGGTTACAAATGGTAATTTGAAGGTGAGGAACAAATATGAATAAAGGGAAAACTGGAATATTGATGATGATACTCGGAAATGTATTGTATTTATCATATATTTTTTTCTGTGGTAATGAAACCACACCATTTGGTGAATTTAGTTCAGGGTTACTACTAGGATTATCAATAGGAATTAATTTAACAGGAATCATTTTATTGGTATTATATATTTCAAAAAATGAAAAAAACAAATGATTTTTATAAGAAATGTTAGGAGGTAGTGTATGTTAATTACAGGAGTTTTAATTACGATAGTTGCCATTTTTATGATGATGAATCCTCAGTTCTTTATGAAACTTAAAAGCCCTAGAATTCCCGATAAATGGTTAAAAAATCCAAAAATGAAAAATGTTCTTAGAGTATGGGGTGGCATTTTTGTAATAGTTGGAATTTTATTAATTGTTTTTTCAATTATTTAACAATTAAAATCGTATTTACTAGATAGAAATATCTAGTTTTTTGTATCAGAATCTTTTTTTTCATGACTATGAAATGCTATAATGAAAATATAATTAGATTGGGGAATAAGGAAAGTAGTGATAATATGACTGTAAAATGCATTTCAAACAAAGATTTAGAAAGAGGTGCTGAGATTGTAAAAAGTAATAAAAAATATGGTTGAGAAGGAATTCTCATCGATTCGGTTTTAAAACAGTTCTGTTGAATTATGATAAAGCAATTATTTCAATGAAAATCTGTTTGATAGATTTAACAAATGGAATCAATTTAATGAGAAATTTAGGTAAAGATTGAGGAATTTATGATATGAATGAGGTTAAGTTATTCCAAAAGAATTATAATGAGGGAGGAAAGGAAAGCGTATGACAGAATATTTTGAAAAATTATCACCACATAATAACAAAAAATTATATGATGTTGAAATTTTTGATGATTCTAAAGTTAATAAAGCGTGTTTGAATGCAAAAAGAGCCTTTACAGGTTGGTCTATAAAAACTATAACAGAAAGAAAAAACGTACTTAAACAATTTTTACGTTTAATAGAAGAAAAACAAGAGGAAATAGTTGAAATGATTTGTTATGATACTTGTAAACCTAAATGTGAGGCTATTACTGAGGTTTTAGAATCATGTGATATTATTAAATATTTTTTGGACGAAGATTATGATGAGTTATTTAAAATGAAAAAATTAGAAATAGATAATAGTATGTGGCCAAATAAAAGTTCATTTGTTAAATATGAACCTATAGGTGTTTATGCTGTATTAAAACCATGGAATTATCCGTTCGAAATGACTATTTGGGCTATTATCCCAATATTAATAGCTGGAAATACTGTTGTGTATAAACCGTCAGAATATTCAACTAAAACAGGTCTGTTACTATATAAGCTTTTGCAAATGTCAAAAATACCAGATGGGGTTGTAAATATTGTTACAGGTAATTATAAGACAGGATCAATTTTAGTTAGAAACAATTTGGTAGATGCAATATCTTTTACAGGAAGTACTATAGTAGGTAAAGATATCTGTACAACCAATAAGAATAAAATTAAAAACTTAAATTTGGAATTAGGCGGTAGTGACTATGCTATTGTTTTAGACGATGCTAATATAGAACTTGCAGTTAAAGGTATTGTGTGGGGTGCTTTTTCAAATGCAGGACAAGTATGTGTAGCTACAGAAAAAATTTTAGTAAAAAATACTATATATGATGAATTTATTAAGAAACTTAAGAAAGAGATAAAAAAATTGCGATTAGGTATTGAAATTAGTCCATTGATTTCAAAAGAAAAATTTGAACAAGTTAATCATTTAGTTAATAAATATAAAAAATGTAAAGAATGTAAAGTTTTTTGTTCTGATTACCCAATTGGTGATGAATTTTCAAAAGGTAATTATGTATTACCAACAGTAATTGAATTAACTAATAATTTTGAATTAGCAAATATTCCCGAATTATTTGCACCAATTGTATTTATCGCATCATTTGAAAATTCAAAAGAACTAACGCAAATTATTAACGAATCAAGTTACGGTTTGGGTTGTAGTCTCTGGACTAATGATTCTATTAAGCATGAAGATATTATAAATAGTTTACAAATAGGAATGATATGGATTAATGAGGTAAATCTTCCAATGCCTCAAGTACCATGGATAGGAACAAAAGATAGTTCTGTTGGTTTTAATTTATCAAGAGATGCTGTAAAAGAAGCTATGAAAATGAAGATTATTAATTATGATACCAGTAATCAAAATAGAGATTGGTGGTATCCTTATAAAGATGGTTTAGAATAACATTTTTAGATGTAAAACGTCATTGGAAAGTCCAAGCTATTTATTAGTTCTACTATGGATTACCAAACTATAAATTATCGAAAAGATATAATAGAATGATTAAAAGATGAGGGGATAGGAAATTATTGTTTTTCCATATGGTAATACAACAGATTAAACTATTATTAACGAAACTATAGAAGCGGTAGCTAAAGCAAATGTTTCTATATTGATTGTATCATAATGTACATTGTTATAATAAAGATGATTTTGTAATCTATGATTCTGTATTGGCAACACATTTGTATCAGTACATTTCTAAAAAAGATTATCAAATGTTGACAGAACATAATCTATATAAAAACAGTATAAAAAAATATAAAAATAATTTTCAATATGAAGAATACAAAAAAGTTATCGATTTTATTTTAAACAAAAATGAGATATCTGTAGAAAAACCACATCGAAAGATCGATTGGCTGATTTGGTATGAAAATCGTTAAGTTAAAAAGTCTTATTTAAAAATTAACCAAAAGAGTATATGAAATATTTAGAAAAAGAATTAAATAAGTAAATAATAAAGAAATAATTAATATTTATTTTATGTACCCTTGAAATGTTTCCTGTTAAAAATAACTTTTACATTATAAAATGTTAGTATGAAAGGAGAACGTTTATGAATCAAGAAAAAATAGGAAGATTTATTGCTGAATGCAGAAAAAAGGAAAATATGACACAACAGGAATTAGCGGAAAAATTAAATGTATCAGATCGCACGGTTGGAAATTGGGAAAATGGAAGAAACATGCCTGACTTATCTTTATTTACACCTTTGTGTAAGGAACTACACATTTCATTAAATGATTTGATGAGTGGCGAGAAAGTGAAGGAAAAAGAATATCACGAAAGATTAGAAGAGAATATGATTCATACCATAGATTATACGAATCAAAAAATAGAAAAGAAAAATAATCTTATCGGTTTAATATTCATCGTATTTGGAGTTTTAATTGCCATTACTGCAGTTGCTATATTTCCTAGTGAAAGTAGTTGGGGGAGTATTTATTCCATTTTTGGAGGAATTGTATCTTTAATAGGGGTTAGTCGGTTTACGAAACGATTAACTCATGGAAAAAGATTAATTTGTAACTTTGGCTATTTTGTATTATTTGTATTGGTATTAATAGCTATTGATTATATTAGCGTGATTAACATTCATCAAGCACCGAGATTTTCAATTGTAAAAGTTTCAGGAGATAAAGCGGTATACTATGACACTCCATTTTATGATGTTATTCGATGTCATGTAAATGAGGATCATGAAACGTTTAAAGTCATTAAAAATCAAAAATATAATTCTGATAATATAGAGCGTTTTTGTAAAAGATAACATATATAGTGTGAAAGCGTGATATACTAGAGATAGTAAGGAGATGGTGGAATATGAGTTTAACCATAAATATATATTATACTGGAAAGAATGGTAGTGCGAAAGCATTTGCTAAAGAAATGATTTCTACTGGAATTGTTGATGCGGTACGTAATGAAAAAGGAAATGAAAGATATGAGTATTTTTATCCTGAAGATGACCCAGAAACGGTATTGTTAATCGATTGTTGGGAAAATCAAGAAGCTTTAGATTTGCACCATAAATCATCAATGATGAAACAAATCTCAGAGTTAAGAAAGAAGTATCACTTAAGTATGAAAGTAGAACAATATACAAGTTTTTCAAAAGACAATCAAGATTTTGAAACGGTGATTCGAAAGAGAACAGCAACGAGAAAATTTCAAGATAAAAAAGTAGAGGAAGAAAAGATAAATAAAATAGTAGAAGCAGGAAGATTAGCCCCAACGGCTAAAAATAAACAACCACAAAAAATTTATGTGGCTAGGTCTAAAGAAGCTTTAGATAAAATAGATCAAGTAAGTCCATGTCGCTATGGAGCTCCTATTGTTTTAATTGTGTGCAGTGATAAAGATGTTGCTTGTGTGCTAGATGATTACTCAACTTATGAAATGGATGCTTGTATTGTTGCAACTCATATGATGCTAGAGGCCACGAATATTGGTCTTGATAATATATGGATTGAAAGGTTTAATAAACAGGAATTGAAAAAACAGTTTCATCTAGAGGACCATATAGAACCTATTTGTTTAATATCAATCGGATATAAAGCAGAAGATTGCCCTGATAATCCATTTCACCATCAGAGAAAAGACTTAAAAGATACGGTTAAATTCATATAATGCAGTTTATCTTCTGTATTTTTAAGAATAAACATATGACTAGGTAGAAATATCTAGTTTTTTTGTATGAAGAGTCTTTTTTTCACAGAAGTGAAGTGTTATAATGAAGGTGATATAAATACGATATTTAAAGGGAATGAGATATGAAAAAATATTATTTGTTTGAAATGAATATGAAAAGTATAAATATTCTTGCGGTGATTATATTATTAATTTTATTTATTGTGACACCTATTATAAATCCGAGTTATAGTATGATAGATATTGATTTAGGTTTGTTCTTGATTACTGTTATTCCGTATTTTATTCTTCACGAAATTATTCATAGTATTGCTTATGTACTATGGGGAGCGGACTTTAAAAAGATTACTTATGGTGCACATTTAGAAAAAGGTATTTTGTGTTGCCTATGTAAACAAAATATCTCTAAAAGAAATGTTCTAGCCTCTCTTCTCGCACCATTTATTGTCATTGGAGTCATCACTTATATCTTAGGTATGGTAACATCAAATAATCTACTGATTCTTTTATCGATTGCCAATATGTCTGGGAGTGCTGGTGATTTAGTGATGTTTTATAGTTTAAGTCATTTAAAAAATTTTGAATTTAGTGAGTATGATAATCCTTTAGCCTTTGGATTATATACGAGTGAAGATTTAAGTCGAAAAAAACGATGGGGTTTAAACTATATTGGTGAAGCTCATCAATTAGAAAAGACAGTAACCAAAAAAGTGACGATCAGTAAACCTAGTCTGATTTTTTTCCTTATTATTTTTCTTTTATTGATATTTAAATTCATAAAATATATCGTATAATCTGAATAATAAATATGGAGTGTGATGGTTTTGAAAAAATATATTCAAGCAATAGGTATATGGTTTTTGATTATACCAGTAGCGATTTTAAATGGTGGCCTACGTGAACACATATTAGTTAAATTAGGCGATATCGCTTTACCATTGAGTGGAATTATTTTAAGCATTTTCATCTTTTTAATTGCGTATTTATTCATACCTAGAATTAAAAATTGTACATCAAAAGATTATATTGTATTTGGCGTTATTTGGTTTATTTTAACTAATTTATTTGATTTGTTTATGTATATTAGTGAGGGTGGAGGTATTCATGACTTATTAAATTCTTATAATTTCCTTGATGGTAATCTATGGATTTTAGTCGTTATTACTACCTTGTTG
Organism: uncultured Bacilli bacterium; assembly: GCA_944332155.1. GTDB lineage: Bacteria > Bacillota_I > Bacilli_A > RF39 > UBA660 > Pelethosoma. The sequence continues at coordinate 3,335 of CALVJM010000006.1, read as the reverse complement.
TCACCATTGTTAGTTGTAAAAATAAATAAAGGGGGATGTAAAAATGTATAAAACGGTTGTGATTGAATATTCACCAAAAGCAGATGATATGGCAAAGAAAATAGAAGCAAAAGCAAATGAGATGTCGCAAGCAGGATATGAATTCATCACTATGTCGATTACAGGAACAGCCAAAGCCATTTTAGTGTTTAAAAAGAGTTCGTAGAAAGAAAATATAATATGAATTTTGTAATTGGAATCGTGATTGTGTTTGGTATTTTGGTAGGAGTATGGATACTAATGAATGATTGTAAAAAAAGGAATCTTTTAATGACTAGATGAAAATATCTAGTCATATTTGAATTTTACATGATATAATGAAGTAGAAGGTAGTAGGAGTGTTTTATGATGAAAAAAATTTATAAGAAATGTTTGTTATTATTAATAACGATGAGTTTGGTTGTAATCGGGGATGTTCATGCGGCTTATAATCCATATAGTTCATCTGGACCTTATGGAACGAATTGTACATGGTATGCGTGGCAACAAGCTTATGAAAAAGCAGGTGTTGCTTTACCAGGATGGGGAAATGCGAAAGATTGGTATATTGATGCCCAAAATGCTGGATATAGTGTAGGAACCACACCACAAGCCAATTCCATTATTGTTTGGGGTGGATGGACACCTTATGGACATGTTGGATATGTAGAAAGAGTCGAGGGAAATACGTTATATGTTTGGGATTCTACAGGACCATGTATTGACGAAAGTGATCCAGCTTATATCGAGTGTATGAAAAATAGTATGTACGAAGATACGGATCGTATTTGTAAACAAAATGCTAGAAAAGGTGCTTGTCAATATACGATATCGCCGGATCAATATGGAATCACAGGATATATTTATTTAAATGTTGCTCCTCAAACAACCTATACGGCACCATCAACCACCCCAACGGTAACAGAACCAGAGGTGGTAGAAGTACCAAAGTCTAATAACACCAATTTAAGTAATATAGAACTTAGTGATGGAACGATAGAGTTTAATAAAGATGTTTTGGAGTATAAAATAAAAGTCAAAAATAAAGTAAACAAAATCACAGTGAATGCCCTTGCAGAAGATGAAAAGGCAACCATTGATGGTATAGGTGAACATGATTTAAAAGTAGGATTGAATGAACTAAAAATAACGGTTAAAGCGGAAGATGGCAGTGTAAAAGAATATGTTCTTAAAGTAACAAGAGAAAAGAAAAAAGTAGTTAAAAAGGAAGAGAAAAAAGAAGAAACGAAAGAAAATCAAACACCAATAATTTATGGTATTGGTGGAGGCATTATTGTTGTAGTCTTGATAACTGCGGGATCCATTTTGATCTATAAAAAGAAAAAAAGAAAGAAATCAAAAAGTGATAAAACAGAAAAAGAAAAAATCGAGACACAAGTGATAAAGGAATCTGAGAAACAAAGTGATACTCAAAAGCAAACTGAACAGAAGAAACAGGACTAGATAGAAACATCTAGTCTTTTTGTGCCAATTACTTTTGTGGATAGAATTTTGATGATATAATAAAAACATCATAGGAGAGGGGAGAGAATATGAAACAAGTGGTTAAAGAAGGAACCAATCAAATTATTGGGAATGTTATTTTAAAAAATGCAGAAATTATCTTTAAAGGAATAAATAATGTTTTTTACTGTAAAAACAAATTGATTTTAGAAAATTGTAAAGTTCGTTTTACAGGGAATCATTCTTTAATTTATATTGATGAGAATGATTATCCAATGTCTTTAAATATGCGTGTAGGAAATGATTCGGTAATTTATATAGGAAAAGATTGTTATGTTAATCGTACGAGTCATTTATATGCGACGGAAAGAAAAAATATTATTATTGGGAATCAACTTTTATTATCATTTGAAACTTATTTTAGAACTGCAGACCCTCATATCATTTATGATTGTAATCTTTCAAAAAGAGTTAATGAGAGTAAAAGTATTTTAATCGGAGATCGAGTATGGATTGGTCAAGAATCTTTATTATTAAAAGGAACTGTGATTGGTTCTGGAGGCATTCTTGGTGGACATACCGTGATTGCGAATAAAAGAGTTCCATCTAATACTTTATTTGCTGGTAATCCTGCTTGCAAGGTGAAAGAACACGTATTCTTTGGTTATCACTATTCTACTCATGATTTTACAGAAGAACAAGAACAACAAAGTCTTTTGTATCAAGAGGAAGATAAGAAACAGTTTGTCTATGAGAAAGATAAATATACTTGTTCTTTAGAACAAATCGATCAACAATTACAACACCTTTCATGTGTTCAAGATAAAATCAATTATATCGAAAAAAATATCGTTAAAAATAAACATAAAAATCGTTTTTATCTTTCTTAATGTGATATAATTTCTATATAGATAGAATGAAGCGGACTATTTTGGTGTAGTATCTGGAAACAATACTCTTCATAAGTTTGAAAATAGTGGCTTAACCGCAACTAAATCCAGTTTGGTAGCCGCACCGATTATTAATGAATTTCCTATTTGTATGGAATGTAAATTTATCGAGTATCAAGACCAAGAATATGGGTGTGGAGTCGTTGGTAAAGTTGTGAATGTTTGTGCGGATGAACAGGTTATAAAAGACGGCAAGATCGATATTTCTTTAGTAAATGCCCTTGCGTTTGATCCATTTACTCATGGTTATTACAAAATAGGTGAACGAGTAGGAAATGCTTTTAAAGATGGTTTACAATTAAAAAAATAAAACATGAAAATAACGGTTATATTTTCCTGTAGGAAAATATAACTTGTTTTGTAGGATTTTAATCTTATATCTAGATTTTTCTACTTTAAGATGTAAAAAGACACGTTTTTTCTAATGAATTCAACGGATAAATTAGATTATTCCCAGAACGGAATTATTCACAAAAATATCATTGATTGGTTATTGGAAAAATAAAAAATAGATTTAATCATCTATTTTTTTAATAGCTATGGTATAATGGAAGAAGAATAGAGGATGTTTATGATAGAGTTTAAAAATGTAACAAAAAACTATAAAAAGAAAAAAGTATTACATCGTATTTCATTAAAAATTAACCAAGGAGAACTGGTATGTTTAATTGGCGAAAGTGGTTGTGGGAAAACAACAACTTTAAAAATGGTTAATCGTTTGATTGAACCTACGAGTGGTAAGATTTTATTAAATGGCAAAGATATTAAAGAAATGAATGTCATTCAATTACGCCGTAATATGGGATATGTGATTCAACAAACAGGATTATTTCCTCATATGACGGTGCGTGAAAATATTCAATTGATTTCCAACTTAAATAAAGTAGATTCTAAAGTGATAGA
>CALVJM010000005.1 GCA_944332155.1 uncultured Bacilli bacterium | reverse complement strand
GATCAAAAGAGCGACTCTTTTAGTGTATCAAGTACAACGGGTAATGGCGATTTAACTAACCCGATAGGGTTAATAACAGCAGATGAAGTCAATCTGGCCGGAGGAAGAACAAGTGCCCAAAATAAATTATACTATTTATATAGTGGCACCTATTATTGGACGATGTCGCCGTCCTCCTTCGACTTCTGGTTTCATGCCTATGAGCTCCGCGTGTCGTCCGCGGGTGAGCTTACGAGCGCCGTTGTGAGCGAGGGTTACGGCGTCCGCCCAGTTATCAATCTGAATTCTTCAAATCTTGTTTTCACCGGAACAGGAACAATGCAAGATCCTTATGTAATAAATTAAAATATGATTATGTTTTAATTGTGATTGTAAAAAAGTGTAAACTTTTAAAAAGAATGAGATTTGTCTCATTTTTTTCTTTCTTTTTGATTGAAAAAGTCTTTACAAATAATGATGAAAAGGGTAAAATAATGGTATTGAGTGGTATAAAGTGGGACAAAGTGGGTGATTCTTGTGTTACTGATGGGAGAATATCATCACTCTTTAGATGATAAAGGACGTTTAACGATTCCATCAAAAATTCGTGAAGAATTAGGATCTTCTTTTGTAATTACTAGAGGATTAGATGGATGTTTATTTATTTATCCAAACGAAGAGTGGAAACAAGTCATTAACAAATATAAAGAATTACCAAATATTAAAGATGCCCGTAATTTTATGCGTTTCTTGTTATCTGGCGCAAGTAATTGTGATTTTGATAAACAAGGGCGTGTTAATTTATCACTACCACTTATGAAATATGCAGGCCTTACGAAAGAATGTGTGATTATAGGTGTTAATGACCATTTAGAAGTTTGGAGCGAAGAACGTTGGCAATCATTCATGGAAATCAACGAAGAACAATTCTCGGATATTGCCGATAAATTATTTGAAACCAATTTAAATCTTTAGGTGAGTTATGAAACATATAAGTGTATTATTAAATGAATGTATTGAATACTTAAATATTCAATCAGATAGTATTATTGTGGATTGTACATTAGGATTAGCTGGACATAGTAGTGAAATCCTAAAAAGAATTCCAAATGGTAAATTATATGCGTTTGATCAAGATGAAATGGCTATTGCAGCTAGCCGTAAAAAGTTATCTGAAATCGCATCTAATTTTGAAATTATCGAAAGTAATTTTGTACATTTAAAAAAAGAGTTAAATCAAAGAGGAATTACAAGTGTTCATGGTATATTATTTGATTTAGGTGTTTCTAGTCCACAATTAGATGAAGGAGATCGTGGTTTTAGTTTTCATCAAGATGCGCGTTTAGATATGCGTATGAACCAGCATCAAGCATTAAGTGCTTATGAGGTTGTTAATGAATATTCCTACTCACAACTCGTTCATATTTTTAAAGTGTATGGGGAAGAAAAGTTTGCCGCTGGAATTGCCCGTCGTATTGAACAAGAACGAAAGGAAAAACCAATTGAAACCACGTTAGAATTGGTGGAAGTGATTAAAAAAGCAGTACCTGAAAAATATAAACGTGAAAAGCATCCTGCAAGAAAAGTATTTCAAGCGATTCGAATTGAAGTAAATGATGAACTACATGTATGTGAACAAGCAATTACTGATGCCTTAGACTTATTAGAGGTTGGTGGACGTTGTCTAGTTATTACGTTCCATTCTTTAGAAGATCGTATTTGTAAACACATTTTTAAAAAGGCTAGTTCATTACCTAAGGAATTAAAAAATATGCCTATAGTTCCAGAAGAATATCAACCAAAATATAAAATTGTTGGAACATATGTGCCCACAGAAAAAGAATTAGAAGAAAATCATCGTTCTCGAAGTGCTACTTTAAGAGTGATTGAAAGAATAAGATAGGGAGAGATAATCATGAGAAAAGTTAAAAGAAGAAGAGTTAGAATTACAAAAGGCGAAAAAATGTTATATTTTTTAGGTGCAACTTCTCTTGCTTTAACTTTAATCGTGCAAATTTTTTGTGGGGCCAATGCTGGAAGCCTTAACTTACAAGTCGAAAAGTTAAAATCGGATATTAATGATCAAACAAAGAAAAATGAAAGTTTAACGATGAAAGTAAATGAACTTACATCTTTTGATAAAGTAAAAGATATTGTCAACGACATGGGATTAGCGTATAATAATGATAATATCGTCGTTATTAATCAATAGCTAAAGTAGGTGGATGAAACAATGAAAAAAAAGGTAGATCGTTTAAAAACTTGGAAATTTCCTCAGGTTGTCTTTGCGTTTTTCTTTTTAGTCATTGTTTTTTTGTACGTTGTTTTTGCTTATTTATCTTTATCGCCAAATATTTTAGGAATCAATATGGATGCGTTTGCTAAAAATCGTAATACGATAAAACAAACATTATATGCGAATCGTGGAACAATTTATGATAAAGATGGTAATGCTCTTGCACTTAATGTGTCTTCATATACTGTTGTTGCTTATTTAAGTGAAAGTCGTAGTAAAAACTCAAAGACACCACTTCATGTAACTGATCCTCAAATGACAGCGGAAAAATTGTCACCAGTTTTAAATATGAGTGTAGAAGATTTATTGCAGTTATTAACAAAAGATAGTTACCAAGTAGAACTTGGACCTGGGGGAAGAGGGATTACTGAGCTTAAGAAAGAAGAAATAGAGGCTCTTAACTTGCCTGGTATTGATTTTCTCGAAGATCAAAAACGTTATTATCCTAATGGGAACTTTGCGTCTTATGTCCTAGGATATGCCAAAGAGAATGATCAAGGTGAAATCGAAGGAGAGTTAGGAATCGAATTAAAGTATAACAATTTATTAAAAGGTAAAAATGGTCGTTTAGAATACCAACGTGATCGTTTTGGTTATAAAATTCCTGATACTAAAGAATATCGTATTGATGCCGAAGATGGAAGTGATATTTATTTAACTATTGATTCTAATATTCAACGTTTTCTAGAAAGTGCGGTTAAAGAAGTAGAAGCGGAATATCAACCAGAATGGATGATGATTCATGTTATGGATGCCAAAACTGGTGATATCCTAGGTACTGCCTCTACACCATCGTTTGATCCGAATGTACGTGATATAACGAATTACGAGAACCCATTAGTGTCTTATGTATACGAACCTGGATCTACTATGAAAACTTTTACTTATATGTGTGCGATGGAAAAGGGAACCTATAAAGGCGATGATACTTATTTATCTGGTAACTTTAAAATAGGTGAAGATACGGTATATGATTGGAATAGAACCGGATGGGGAACGATTACTTATGATAAGGGTTATGAATATTCTAGTAATGTTGGTATAGCTAATTTATTAGATCGTTACTTATCTAAAAAAGATCTTAAAGATTGTTTAACCAAATATGGTTTTGGAAAAACTACTGGAATTGAACTTTCTCGTGAACAAGATGGAGATATAAAGTTTAATTATCCAATTGAAGTAGCTACCGCCGGTTTTGGTCAAGGAATTACGACGACAGCGATTCAACAATTACAAGCCCTTACAATGATTGCGAATAATGGACGTATGTTAAAACCACATATTATTGATCGCATCGTAGATCCTAATAGTGGGGAAGTAACATATAAAAGTAAAACGAAAAAAAGTGAACAAATTGTAAGTACAACTACAATTAATAAAATGAAAGATTTAATGTATAATGTAATTCATGGAACAGATCCTGGTAGTACAGGTTATATGTATAAAATAGATGGCTTTGATATTATTGGTAAAACTGGTACCGCACAGATTTATGATACTGAGACAGGGGAATGGTTGTCAGGTAAGAATGACTATATATTCTCTTTTACAGGTCTTTATCCTAAAGATGATCCAGAAATTATTATTTATGCTGCTATGCGAAAACCAACATGGGGAACTTCTAATGGATTAGCGGAAGCATCAAAAGAAGTGATGCAAAGTATTGCTAAATATCGTAATATGTTTTCGGAAGTTATAAGCCCTACGACAATTAATGAATATACGATGAGTAATTATATTAATAAAACATTAAATGATGCCAAAGCAGAATTAGATACCATGGGAGTTAAACAAGTGATTGTTGGAAATGGTGATAAGATTATTAAACAATATCCAAGTAAAGGAGATAAAGTATTATCTTCAGATACTGTTTATTTAGTTACCAATGATGTAAATCCCACTATTCCAGATATGACTGGTTGGTCTCGAAATGATGCGGTACGTATGATAGAATTTTTAGGTTTATCTTATGAAGAAGAAGGATATGGGTATGTCACTAGTCAAAGTATACCTGGTGGTACAGCCAAGGGTGGAAATACAGCTATAAAAATCACGTTGTCTGAAAAGTATGGATTAGCCGAAACCCAAGAACCAGCTACTGCAAGCCCATAGATGTTAGAAATTACAAAATGTTATTGACAATTATGCTACAATGGATAGAGAAAGGTAAAATAAAAATGGTGAAAGTATGAAATCAAGAAGAAATCAAAGAATTATTATCGGGACTTTATCGGCAGTTGTTCTTGGATTGGTTGTAGGATATGCAACATTACAACAAGTGTTAAATATTAATGGAACATCTAGTATTTCAGGAGACTTTGGAATTGCCATCACTAAAATGGAAGAATCAAGTATGAACGGAGCTCAAACCATATCCAAAGAAGGATTAGGAACGACAACAGTAAGTTTTACCGTAGATTTAAAAGCACCAGGTTCTAGTGCAGTTTATAATTTTACAGTTGAGAACCAAGGAACGATTGATGCTGTTTTACAGAGTATTGAAGGAATTGAGGAAGCAAATTCATCTACTCCGTTAGATATCAAATATTCTATCTCAGGAATTGATGAAAATGATTCATTAATTCATGGTCAAACACAAACATTCCAAGTACAAGTTTTATGGGATAGTAGTGCGACAGAAATACCAAGTACAAACAAAACCCTTGTTTTAAAACTAAATTATGTTCAAAAGACTTCCTAATGATGATAAACAGATGTTTATCATCTTTTTTGTCTATAAAATGAATTATTAAATAATAACCTTGACATATGTTGACAAATAGAATAGTGGAAATTACTCATATTTTTAATATCTTTGTGATAGAATGAAGATAGAAGAGGTGTTGTTTATGGCAAGAAGGAAGAAACATAAGAAAAAGGGATGGAAAATCTTATTGGGAATTCTCGTAATTCTTGTTGCGGGAGCTTGGATTTACTATTTCATAACACCGGCTGCAGTACAAGACAAATTAAAGAAAAACATTAATCTAAAATCAGAATCAGCTATTAAAATAGTAGATATCAACAGTACTACAAGACCATATGCGGTGATGATTGATAATCACGATACAGCTCGTCATGCAGGACTTCAAGATTCTTACTTGAATTATGAGATTATCGTAGAAGGTGGACTTACGAGAATCATGGCTATTTTTAAAGATCAAGATACTGAATTAATTGGTCCAGTTCGTTCATCAAGACATTATTTCCTAGACTATGCGATGGAGAATGATGCGATATATGCTCATTATGGATGGAGTGATCGTGCTAAAAATGATATTTCTAGTTTAGGAATCAATAATATGAACGGTATTACTAATGCAAGTAAGGCATATTGGCGAGATACTGCTATCGCTGCACCACACAATGTTTACACGAGTATGGAGAATTTAGAGGCACAAGCTAAAACAATGGGATATTCTACAGAGAGCGATGATTGGTTATTGCTAGACTATAGTGAAAAGAATATTGATTTAAGTACTAGAGAAGACGCTATGATTGCGAATAATATTGATATCGTGTATTCAAACTATCACACAACTGGTTATTATTATGATAGTGAAAACAAAGTATATTTAAGATCGATGAATAATGTAGCTCATAAAGATCGTGTAACGGGAGAAACTTACACAGCTAAGAATGTTATTATTGAACAAATAAATAACTATTCATTTGACTCTGAAGGACGTCAAGATTTAGAAAATATTGGTACAGGAAATGGTTATTATATAACGAATGGTTATGCTGTACCTATTACTTGGACCAAAGATAGTCGTAGTGGAAAAACAAAATATGCTTATTTAGATGGAACAGAACTTAAAGTAAACGATGGAAATACCTGGATTCAGATTCAACCTATTAAGGGATCTACTACTATTGCAGAACAATAAATTTGTAAATCTAGATAAATTAAATTCGCATTTTTTAAAAAATGTGGTATAATGTAATAGTCGGGGTGAAAAAAGGTGGAAAAAACGTTTGAGAAAGACGCACAATATATATCGATAGTGAAAGATATTTTAGATACAAAAGCATTTGATGATATGAAACATATTCGTCATCACGACAATAATCGTTTAGATCATTGTATTAAAGTATCTTACTATTCTTATAAGATTGCGAAAGCCTTACATGTTGACTATATTGATGTAGCTCGTGCAGGATTATTACATGATTTCTTTTCAGAGAGAACAGTTGATTATAATAAAATGAAAGATAAAGTTTTATTGTTTACTACTAAGCACCCATCGGATGCAGTAGAAAACTCAAAAAAATATTTTACATTAAATGCCAAACAAGAAGACATTATCAAATGTCATATGTTTCCTATGGATTATCGCATTCCAAAGTATGTTGAAAGTTGGATTGTAAACTTAGTAGACACTGGTCTTAGTGTAAATGAATTTAGTAAGAAATTTAGTTATAAATTAAGTTATATAACAAATTTACTATTAATCGTTTTATTAAATACCATAAAATAGGAGAAATCCTATTTTTTTCTTGACTTAGAGTTTACTTTAGGGTGTATACTATTAATATAGAAAGAGGGTATAACATGGAAAAAGCTAAAGTATATTTTATAAAAGAAATTACACCTGAGAATATCATTAAGGCATATGAAGCAGTAGGTAAAAAATTACCAGGAAAAGTCGCAGTCAAATTACATTCTGGAGAACAAGGAAATCAAAACTATTTACGTCCTGAATTTGTAAAAGATATGATTGAGCACGTAAATGGTACTGTTGTTGAATGTAATACGGCTTATGAAGGAGCTAGAAATTCTACAGAAAAACATCAAGCTCTTATTAAAGAACATGGTTGGGATCAATATTTTCCATTTGATTTAATGGATGCAGAAGGTCCAGACATGGAACTTGATATTCCAAATGGTAAAATTTTAAAGAAAAATTATGTTGGTAAAAATATGAAAAACTATGACTCTATGTTAGTATTATCTCATTTCAAAGGGCATGCGATGGGAGGATATGGAGGAGCTTTAAAACAATTATCAATTGGTTGTGCTTCTTCAGCTGGAAAGACATTAATTCATACTGCTGGAGTTATTGATGATCAAACAAAATTATTTGATAATTTACCAGAACAAGATAAATTCTTAGAATCTATGGCTGATGCCGCTTCTAGTGTTGTTAATTATTTCAAAGGTAATATTGTTTATATTAATGTTATGAAAAATATTTCAGTAGACTGTGATTGTGATGCTCATGCATCCGCACCATGTATGAAAGATATGGGTATTCTTGCTAGTACTGATCCGGTTGCAATTGATCAAGCTTGCTTAGATTTTGTATATCAATCTAATGATCAAGGGAAAGATAAACTCATTGAACGTATTGAATCAAGACACGGAGTACATACGATTGAAGCAGCTAATGAACTTGGTGTTGGAAGTCGCGAATATGAATTAATTGAAATTCAATAACAAAATAAAAACTAGTTTTCGTATTTGAAAACTAGTTTTTGTGTGCAAAAATATAGATTTTAATCTCAAAATCAGAGAAAAACATTTGCTTATGAAATGAAAGGTTTTCTTGAGATATCCATAGTAACATGGACGGGAATATATTGAAGATAATAATATATTACTTTAAGTTTATTTACTTGTTTTGAAACATGTAATATATTATAATTGATTTAGGGAAACTTAGCAGTTGAGTGCTTGCCTACTTTCACATGAAAGGAGGCTGATAGTTATGTATAAGAAGGATTTTTTGATCCTGTCTTTAATCGTTATTATCTTCTTACTAATTGGCCTACTTTTTACTCTAGTAAAATAGGAATTTTTATAAGAAAAACAGCACTCAATCTCATGGATTAAGTGCTTACCATCTTTTGGGCAAGTACTCAACATTGGAGCGTTAAGTATTCCCTTTTTATTATATTCAAGTTTCCTTGACATATTCATTGTAATATAGATTGAATGATTTGTCAAATGTATGGCTAGTTTTAGAAAATAAAGATTATAAAAATGATTGAAATAGACAAAAGGAGGTTGTTGTGATATTATGGGTACATAAAGGGGATGTAGTAGATGAAAAGTATTACAAGAAAACAATTGGAAAAATTCCACAAATCATATCACGAAAATCCTATGAATAAAGTTATTGAAAATGCTATTTACAATAATGGAATCGATGAAGTATGTTTAAATCATTCGATTGTTGAAGAAAATCAACCTATATTTAATATTGAATTACCAAAAGCCAAAGCATACGATCAAAAGCATAGTGGTCGTTGTTGGTGTTATGCGACAATTAATATGATTAAATATAATGTTGCACAAAATATGAATGTAAAAGTAGAAGATCTAGATTTATCTGTTGCTTATTTAACTTTCTTTGATCGTTTAGAAAAAAGTAATAAGGTTTATGAAAATTTAATTACAAGTGAGAAGTATGATTTTAAGTATTTGAAGGAAGAAGAATTACTTTCATTTGGAGAAGGTGGACAGTTTATATATGCCAGAGAATTAATCAAAAAGTATGGATTAATGCCAGCTGTTTATATGAAAGATTCTATTTCTTCCTCACATTCTAATAAATTAAATTTATTATTTCAAGAGAAAATAAAGAGTGATTGTAAAAAAATTATTGAATTCAAAAAAGAAAAAGCTTCCATGGAAAAAATTCGTCAGGAAAAAGAAAAAATGTTAGAAGAAAACTACATTTTTCTATCAAAGATTTTAGGTGAACCGATAAGTGAATTCAATTTAGAATACTATGACAAAGATCACAAATTGATTCAGTGTGGTAAGATGACACCACTAGAATTTAAAGAACGATACTTAACCATTGATTTAGATGATTATGTTTCTCTTTATCATCTTCCTCGCTATAATAGAAAGTTGTATCACAAATATATTCGTAAGTATCACGGAAATATTATTGGACATTCAAAAGTAGAGTATGTTTGCGTTACACCTAAAGATCTTGCAAAGTGTGTGATAAAACAATTAAAAGATGGATGCCCAGTAACTTTTGTTTGTCCTACCGCAAAATATTGGTATCGAAAAGATTGGATTTTAGATACCCGTATTTTTAACTATCAACAAGTATTAGATTTTACTCCGATGTCAAAAGCAGATGAATTTGATTTCAATGATATATACCCAAATCATGTAATGACTTTTGTAGGGGTACATGTTGTAAATCGTAAGCCTATTCGTTGGAAAGTAGAGAATAGTTGGGGCACGATAAAAGATATTAAACAATATATGGTTATGAATCAAACTTATTTTGATGAATGTGTATTAGAAGTTGTGGTTCATAAAAAGTATTTATCTAAGAAAATTAAAGAAGCGTTTAACCAAGAACCAGAAGTGATTGAAGTTAATGAATGGTAATGAAGATGTAAAAACCACCAGATGAATGGTGGTTTTATGGTATAAAAATCATCAATATGGTGTCCCCTGTAGGAATCGAACCTACAACTAAACCTTAGGAGGGTCTTGTAATATCCATTTTACTAAGGGGACATAACAACAATATTATAACACATTCATCTTGCCAAAAGTAAAAAAATAACTAAATATTTGATTTAGACACTATATTAGTGAAATGGGAAAAATATGCATAAAATCTTTGATGAATATTATTACGGATTATAATATAACTCAAATAAAAAGTCTTATTTATTGTATAGTGGAATATGTCTAAAACATATAAGGGGTTTAGACTCTTTTTTTGTGATATAATTGTATTAATTAGAAAAGAGGTATATTATGAAGTTAATTTCTATACCTAAAGATCAATACGAAGAGTATCGATTAAATGCTATATTCGATTGTTATAAGTGGGATCCCCAATTTTTAGATCATAATACCTTAGCTAAATATATTTTAGTTTTAAAAGAATCAGAGTATCAAGAATTAGTTCATTTAACAGAAGCACTAGATAGAGAAACTTTAAAAGCTGAAGAATTTTTAAATTGTAATTTAAAATATGCTAGAAAACTTGCTTTACCAAAAAAAATATATCATGAGCTTAAAAAGATGAAAAACTATGATAGTAAAAAACATATTCGTCTAATGCGTTATGATTTTCATCCAACACGAGATCAAGGATGGATGATTAGTGAAGTAAATAGTGATGTTCCTGGTGGTTTTGCTGAAGCTTCTTTGTTACCTCTTTTAGCTATTAAGACACTTCGTTTAAATAACCATTGTTATAGTATTAATTTTGGTGAAATTTTAGCTAAAGCGATTTCTAAGAAAGTAAAGAAAAATGGTGTCATTATGTTTGTTCACTGTACTTCTTATAGTGATGATAGACAAGTAATGCAGTGTATTGGAGATTTAATGGAAACTTATGGGTTTAAATCAATTTATGGGGCATGTGATCATGTAAAATTTATAAATAAAGAAGCATTTAGTATTTTAGATGGATATGAAACGAAAATTGACGGTATTTTTAGATTTACACCACTTGAATGGTTAATCGATGTAAAGCCAAAAACTTGGAGTGGCTATTTTGATACAATAACGCCTTCTTGTAATCATCCCATCGCAATCTTCGCACAAACAAAAAGATTTCCTTTAATTTGGGATCTTTTAGAAAAAAATAATATTAATTTAGAAAATTGGAAACGATTATTACCAGAAACTGTAGAAGTAAAAAAGGCAACAGAAAATGAGGAATATATTTATAAACCTGCATGTGGACGAGTAGGAGAGAAAATATCTATTAGAGAAGCTTGCGATGAGGATGAATATAAAAGTATTTTAAAAGATGTAAAAAGGCATCCTAAAAAATATTTAGCTCAAAAGAAATTTCATAGTAAGCCATTAAAAAGTCCCGATGGAAAATATTTTCACGTTTGTATAGGTTCTTATACGGTTGAAGGTAAACAAGCTGGCTTTTATGCTAGAATCAGTGAAAAACCACGAATTGATTCGAATGCTGCGGATATACCAGTGATTATTGAAAGGAATAAGTAACATGAAAGCGAAAGAAGTTTATAAAATATGGTATGAAAAAGGTGGTATTTGGAAAGGGTGGATTAGACCTGTACCCTTTATTGGAATCGATACACCAAAAGAAAATTTAGAAATCATAGATTATAATATTCCTAAAATAAAATATATAAATAAAATGTTTCGTGATACTGCCATTATCATTGATGAATCTGGTGTTGATAGTATTGAAGAAGGAATTGCTTTAGCTAGTCTTGGATATATTCCTATTCCAATATTTAATGGTACGAATCCTTCTATCCATAGTAAGGCCACAACGAACAATAGTATAATAGAGCCTTTACTAATTTGGGGGGCATTAAAACTAAAAGAAATTAAATTAAACAAAGACAATCCACCCGTTTTTCTTTTAGATAGTAATCGCTTACACAGATATAAAATAACGAGTTCGATCTTTGATAATAGTTGGGATGTCTATCCCCAGGACTTACCAACCCATCATTATTTTAAGAAAAATAATATAACTAAAATTATAGTAAGAAGTAATCAATTAAATAAAGATTTAAAGAAAATATTATATCAGTATCAAAAAAATAAGATTGATATTCTATTTACCAACGGATATGAAGAACCAAAAAAAGTAAAAATTAAGAAATATAGGAAGTGAAAACGTGATAAAATTTTCAGGTAAAATTGTTCAATTTGGATTTGGGGCAGTCGGTAAAAGTTTTTTTGAAAAAGTAAGAAACGAAATTAAATATAATGAAAATAATTATATCGTAGTAACGATGGATGCATCTGAATTTGATGCCTATGTAAATATGGGGGGAATTATAACTAATTTTTATGTAAGAGAAGTGAATAAAGAAAATTATAAAGAAATATTTAGTCCGTTATTAAGTAGTGGTGATTTATTAATTGATTTTGCGGATACAGTAGGAACTAGAGATATTTGTTCTTGGTGTGCAGAAAACAATATTATGTACTTAAATACAGGGGAAGCAGATTGGCCCGATAATTGGTACAGTATTTTTAATGAGAATATTTTAAAAAATGAATTAAAAGAAAAATATAAAAATCATGAAAAATATAATAAATATCCCATCGTTTTACAACACGGAAATAATCCCGGACTAGTTTCTCACTTTGTAAAACTATCTATAGAATATATTGTAAAAAAACAATTTAAGAAAGATAAAGAATTAAAACAGTTATTAAAAGAAAATAAGTTTAATGAAATCGCTAAAAAATTAGGGATAAGAATGATTCATGTAAATGATATTGATTTACAAAAAATAAAAGAAGAATTTAAAGAAGAAAAGCTAGTTAATACTTGGTGTGTTGATTCCTTTTTCTTTGAATTATTAAGTGAAGCAACCGAAAATATTGGTACTCACGAAGTGATTGATCATAAAGAAGAAATAAAAAAGTTAGATATTGATAGAGGTTTTTTAGAATATAAAAAATTAGCTGTTAATGTACAATGTAAGACCTATTATCCTAATGGTTATTTTGAAGGCTTTTTAGTTCCCCATGAAGAAACGATTACGATTGCTAAAAGTTTAGAAGTTAAAGAGGGTAAAAGAACAGTATATCGCCCAACGGTTATGTTTATTTATTCTCCATGTGATTTAGCAAAATCTTACCTAGAAAATTCCAAAGTAAATAATCATAACCAAGATTATGAAGTGATTGCTAATAAAACGATTGTTAGGGGACATGTTTATCCTAATGATGTTGAAATTGTTTATCAAGAAAAAATTAAAGAGGGAACAGAATATGTTGGTGTCCTTGTTATGGGTGATCATTTTAATCCGGTTTGGGTAGGAAATAGAGTAGAAATGAATTTTTTATATAAACATAAAAAAGGTTCCTATTGGCAATCACCAACGATTACGCCTGTTTCTATGTCGGCGTTGGCGGCAGTTTGTTGGATGATTAAGAATAAAGATAAAGGTGGAATTTATTTTCCGGATGATATACCTGATTATCACTATATTATAAAAAAAGCGGAAAAATACATTTCAAAAACCCTTTATAAAACATTTGATAAAAATGAAATAGATCAGATTTTAGGAACATCTACTTATCAGTCTAAAGAGATTATTGTAAAATAAAAGAATAATTCAAGTCGAATTATTCTTTTTAGTGACCACCGCCACCGCCTCCGCCGCCGCGGCCACCACCACCATAATATGAACCACTAGAATGAAAACTTCTAGATACTCTTGAGGCATGTCGTGTTGAACGGCCAAATGAATGACTATGAGTTCTAAAGCTTCTAGAACGATAATATTCATTATTTAACATAACACTATCTTTCATATTAGGACAATTAATTTCGATTGCTTTAATTACTTTTTCAGATATACCAAAAGCAGTCGCATACACTAAATATTTTTCCCATAGTGGTAATTCTATTACTGTTTTTTCTTTCATTAATGTACCATCATTTAAGAATTTGTAAAATCCATACCACTTCATATATTCATCTTCTCCCGACTGGGTGAGAAGAATATATTCATTTCCTTTTTTTCTTAAATAGAACGCACTTAAAATGAGTGTAAATCCAACAATAAAGAAGGAACCAAAGGCTAGATCGAGTCTAGTATTATAGATCATGAAATTACAAACAATGATTAAAACGAAAGCTATAATAAGATAAGTTCTAGATAAACGATGTGTTTTATCTTTAACTTCTAAATAATTAGCTTTTTGAAAATAAGAATTAGATACACCAATATTTACGATTGAATTTTCAACAGAAGTTACAAAGGTATCTGTACTGTCATAATCGCGATTAATTTTATTTTGGAAATCTTTCAATGTAATACTATTATTATTCGCATATTTTACAATTAAATTAAAATAACTTTTTTCATTCATCGATAAATCTTCTAATTTTTTACCATTGGTATTATATTTATCCATTTGTACTGGTTGGATATTCTGAGTCATATCCATTACATTATTGATAATATTGTTTAAAATATTTTCAGATGTAAATTGATCATAAAGTATTTTAATTAATACATTATTTGGATTCCAAGCTTTAGTGTTATCGATTCTTTCTAATTCAATATAGCCTTTTCTAACTAAATTTAACATGATAGACGCATAAATATCTCCCATGTCAACTTTGTGGTTATGTTTAGAAAATAATAACTTAGCTGCGAAGTATGGATCGATATCGGTAGGTATTTCTCTAAAATAGTCTAACTGTAAACTTGGTTTATAGAAAATATATTTTTTCTTTATTCTCTTATCACGAGTAATGACAAATACGCCAATTAGAATGGAAGAAATGATCGATATTACAAAAAGAGCTATTTTTTGGTTTCTTGCTTCTATTGGCAAATGGTCATATTCTTTAATATTTTCTAAAGCTTCCTCTAAATAGACATCATCATAATAATAATTTCTTGGTGCAAAATCAGTAAAGATATGTTTATCATCATTGTAGGAAAGTAGAGAAAACTCTAAATATTCGTTATAATTTTTAAATTTTAAATCCTCTTTATTTAAATCAAATGAAAAAGTATAGTATCCAGGATTTTTATTATCTGATTCTGTAAATTTAAAACTATGAGCGTTTGTTCCATACGTATGGGCAAGATAATTACCCTTACTAGGCATATCTTTGTTGGAAATTAATATTTCTCCTTTAAAAGAATTTAAATGTTTAATAGTATCTTCTGAATACATTGAGATATATAATTCAGAAACATCACCATAACGAAGAGCTGCGTTATTCATCTCATATTGTATTTCAAACGTAACTTGTTCTCGATATAATCCATCAACATAAAAGAATACACATTCATAGTTGGCTAAATCTTCATCGTAGGGTCCTTTACTGTGATACCACTTACCAGGACCATAAATAGAACTTGTATAATCATAATCTTCCCAATATAATTTAGGACTTTCGGTATAACTTATTTCTGTTCCGTCTTTGTTTATTTGCTTTACGTAATTAACCTTATAATCTACTTTTAATCCATCAACGTAATCTTCAGGCAAATCTCGCCAAAGCTCCCAAAATAGATTGTCTTTAGATGCCGCATGAACGTCATAAGTTAACCTTTCCGTAATAATTAATTTGCCACTTTGATTAGGTTCATCAACTAAAACGGCTTGATAATCTACATCTGTTATTCTAGCATAATCATTAAAACCTGAACTTTCCTCATTATTTAATAAATCCTCAATAAAGTCACCTGCTAGAGGAAGTATAATATAAGCTATCACGATGAACCAAATCAATATTTTTGTACTTCTAGTCATATAAACACGTCCTTATCTAATTCTATTATACAGTAAAAAATAAATTTTTCTTCAATAAATGATATCTTTTAGAAATGATTGACTATGAGAGGGTAAAAATTATATAATAGATATGTCTAATATGAATGACGATTCATATTGGATTTTATGAAGTACTATAATTATTTTATATAAATTAGAAAGGAGTATTATGATAGAGTTAAAAGATATCTGTTTTACAAGAGATGGTAAAAAAATATTAAATCATATTAATTTAACTTTAGAAGATGATAAATTCTATGTAATTACAGGTCCTAATGGTAGTGGTAAAAGTACTTTAGCGAAAATTATCATGGGAATTCAAAAACCAGATGCTGGTCAAATTCTTTTCCATGGTGAAGATATTACCACTAAGAGTATTGACGAACGCGCGAAGATGGGAATTGGCTTTGCTTTTCAACAACCAGTTGTCTTTAAGGGAATTACGGTTTATGATTTGCTTAAAATGGCTACCCAAAAAGATATTGATAAAAAGAGTGCTTGTGCGATTCTATCTAAAGTCGGATTATGTGCGATGAGTTATGTTGATCGAGCGATTAATCACTCATTATCTGGTGGTGAATTAAAACGAATTGAAATTGCGACGATTATGGCACGTCATCCCGAAGTTGCAATCTTCGATGAACCAGAGGCCGGAATTGATTTATGGAGCTTTCAAAATCTTACAGAAGTATTTAAACATATGAGTGAGAACAAGACCGGATCTACAGTCGTTATTTCGCATCAAGAACGTATTTTAAATATCGCGGATGAGATTATTTTAATGGAAGCAGGAAAGATTCAGAAGCAAGGTTCCAAAGAAGAAGTGTTACATACTATTTTAAGGGAAGAAACTTGTCCGAAGGGGGTGACTGCTTGTGAATAATGTAGATAAACAATTACTAAAGGAAGTAACGGATACTAGTGAATATTCTAAAGTAGATGTATATAATATTCGTAAAAACGGGAAAAGTATCGAGCGTAAAGTCAATGATTACATTAACATCGTGTCTAAAGAAGATGGTAGTGGAATTGATGTTTATGTGAAAGAAAATACTTTGTTTGGCATTGTACATATTCCGGTTATTATTACCGAAAGTGGTCTTACTGATGTCGTGTATAATGATTTTCACATTGGTAAAAATGCGAATGTGATTATTCTAGCTGGATGTGGAATTCATAATGATCATCACCAAGATTCAGAACATGATGGAATCCATCGTTTCTATTTAGAAGAAGGTTCAAAAGTTAAATATGTTGAAAAACATTATGGTGAAGGTTTAGGAACAGGAAACAAAACCTTAAATCCAACTACAGAAATTTATATGAAGAAAGGTTCTAGTATGAACATGGATTCGGTCCAAATTAAAGGTGTGGATCACACAGAGCGTATTACTAAAGCAGAATTGGAAGAAGATACTACTTTAGTGATAAGTGAAAAAATAATGACTGCAGGTAGTCAATATGCGAAGACAGATTTTGAAGTTTCTTTAAATGGTAAGAATGCGAGTACCCATGTAACTTCTAGATCAGTGGCTACCGATACTTCTTATCAAGAGTTCTCTTCTAACATGATTGGAAATACAAAGTGTTATGCTCATGTTGAATGTGATGCGATTATTCAAGATCAAGCGATAGTAAAAGCCATTCCCGAGATTATGGCTAAAGATGTTGATGCGAATTTAATTCATGAAGCAGCAATTGGGAAAATTGCTGGCGAACAATTGATGAAGTTAATGTCACTTGGACTTAGTGAAAAAGAAGCTGAAGAGGCTATTATTAAAGGATTTTTAAAATAAGGAGGGAAAAATCGTGAAAAGACCAATTGTATTAACGATTTTAGATGGATATGGGCTTAGAGATGAAACACACGGAAATGCTGTAAAATTAGCTCAAAATCCTACGTTTGAAATGTTATGGAATGAATATCCTCATACCAAACTAGTCGCATCTGGGCAACTAGTTGGACTTCCAAAAGGACAAATGGGGAATAGTGAAGTTGGACATATGAATATTGGTGCGGGTAGAATTGTCTACCAACCATTAGAAATGATTAATAAGGCTATTGCGGATGAAGAATTTTATCAAAATGAAACAATTCAAAGTGTAATGAACCACGTGAAAAAAAATCAGTCTAAGTTACACTTGATGGGATTAATTAGTGATGGAGGAGTTCATTCTCATATTCATCATTTGTTGTCGTTATTAGAGATGTGCAAGCGTGAAAATGTAGAGCGTGTATATCTTCATTTATTTACAGATGGAAGAGATGTACCACCAAAGAGTGCCTATACTTATATTTCACAAGTAGAAGAAACCTTGGAAAAACTTGGGATTGGTACTATCGCATCTATTAGTGGAAGATACTATGCGATGGATCGTGATAATAATTTTGATCGTTTAAAAAAAGCTTATGATGTAATTGTTCATAATGCTGGTGATATCGCACCTTCTTTGAAGACATATATTGAAGAAAGTTATGCCAAGGGAATTACTGATGAATTCTTTTTACCAGTTCGTTTTACAGAAGATGGAAATGTAGAAGAAAATGATGGTATTATTGCCTTTAACTTTCGTAAAGATCGTCTTCGTGAATTATTTACGGCTATTACCAATCCTGATGCGGTAGAGATGGATTGTGTTCATTTTCAAAATGTTAAAACTATTACGATGATGCCAGTAGTTCAATCTGTTCATGCACCGCATGCGTTTAATGACCCAGTTCTTACTAATATTTTAGGTGAGTATATTGAAAAACAGGGACTTGCCCAGTTACGTATTGCAGAGACAGAAAAATATGCTCATGTAACATTTTTCTTTGATGGAGGAAAAGAAGTAGATTATGAGAACGAAAAGAAAATTCTTGTTCCTTCACCTAAAGTAGCTACTTATGATTTAAAACCAGAAATGAGTGCTGAAGAAGTTACCAATCAATTGCTTCCGCAATTAGAGAAAACTGATTTAGTAATATTAAACTTCGCCAATGGAGATATGGTTGGTCATACGGGAGTATTAGATGCGGCTATTAAAGCAGTTGAAGCAGTCGATGAAAATTTACGTCGTATTTATGATGCGGTTATGGCCCTTGATGGTATTTTAATTGTAACTGCCGATCATGGTAATTGTGAAGAAATGTTAGATGATGATAATCATATTATTACATCACATACAACTAATCCAGTTCCTTTTATTATTACCGAAAAAGGGTTACAACTTCATTCTGGAAAATTAGGTGATATCGCACCAACTATTTTAGATTTAATGAATATTGAAAAACCTGAAGAAATGACAGGTGTTAGTTTGATAGAAAAGAAATGAGGAATAAAAAAATGAAATTTTATATTTGTAAACATTGTGGTAAAGTAATTACAATATTGAATGAGGTAAATGTTCCAACTATTTGTTGTGGAGAACCTATGGAAGAAATAGTAGGTAATACAACCGATGCAGCATTAGAAAAACATGTTCCAGTTGTAGAACAAACAGAAAATAAAGTATTAGTAAAAGTAGGGGAAGTAGAACATCCAATGACGGAAGAACATTATATTGAATGGATTGTCGTAGAAACGGAAAACCAAACATATCTTCAAAAGTTACAACCTAATCAAAAACCAGAAGCTACTTTTATGATTCAAGAACCTGTTTTACGCGCATATGCTTATTGTAATTTACACAGTTTATGGAAAAAAGAAATGTAAAATAAGAGACCATTAATAAAATGGTTTCTTTTATTTAAATCGTTATTGAATAATATTGAAACATTCCTGATTTTGTGATATTCTATCTTTAGAAAATGGGCAATGATGTATGTCAAATATTTAAAATTTGATAAAATACAGTGATAATTTTACAAAAATTTCACATTTCTAACATAAGAAGTTCATTCTTACTCAATATATTAATAGTGGTGATGAAATTGAAAAAAATAGGGCATATGAAAATGATAAATATTGTTTTATTAGTTATTGTGATTGTTGCTTTGGTTGTTTTTTTATTTTTAACTGGAAAAAAGATTTATGAGAGTGTTCAAAACAAAAAAATGATTAGTATGAATGCACTAGATGCGATGATCTCTTTTATATTATCGGATATAAGTGATGAAGTATATCAGGTAGATATCGATGAGGATATTAATAACGAAGTAGATACTTTTAGTGATAATTATCAAACCGTAGTTGATAATAAGATTAGGGATTTAATGATTGAACCTTATTCTTTTGAAGAACCGCTTTTAGTTATTGATCCTTATAACACCAATACAACAGCCATTAATATTTATTTTGAAGATGAGGGTACATTAGAATATACTGTTCATGTAGATGATGAAAGTATACCGGATTATACAAACACTTTAAGTCAAAAAAAGGTCGAAAATAATTATGGTTCGTCTATCATTGGATTAGTTGCTGGATATGAGAATGAAGTTCATGTCACATTGAAACTAGAAGATGGAACAGTAAAAGAAAATGATTTCGTATTTAATATGACAAATATAAAGAATTTAGGAAATGTTTCTACATCTTTAGAAGTAGAGGAAGGAAATAGTATTTCTTCTTTGGAAGATGGTCTTTATGCCGTATTAGGTCATGATAAAAACTATAATGCTGATATTTATTTGTATGATAATAACGGTATCTTACGTAGTGAATTAAATCTTGAAGATTATCGTGCTGACCGCATTATCTTTACGGATGATGATTCTATAATTTATTCTTCAAATGATGATGAATTAGTCAAAGTGAATGCATTGGGTAATATAGAAAAAACTTATTATCTTGGTAATTATGAAATGCATCATGACTATATTTATGATGAGGAAAATGAACGTTTACTTATTTTAGCTAGTAAAAAGAAAAGTGAAACCATTGAAGATATGATTATATCATTAAATTTAAAAGATGGAACAGTAAAAGAAATTATTGATATGAAAGATTTATTGCCAGAAATGTATGAGAATGCTTATCCAGCAGAAGAAAATGCCTATGGTGGTAGTGAATTTGATTGGGTACATTTGAATAGTATTGATTTTATTGATGAGGATAGTATTGTCGTTTCTTCTCGTGAATTAAGTAGTGTGATTGCTATAGATAATATATATGATAATCCAACACTTCGTTATATCTTATCTGTTCCAGAAATGTATGAAGGAACTTCTTATAGTGATCTTGTATATCAAAAGAATGGTGATTTTACTTCTTCGATAGGACAACACTCTGTCGTTTATGAAGAAGATGATAGTTTACCAGAAGGATCTTACTATTTATATATGTATAATAATAATTATGGTGAAAGTGCCACTTTACCAGACTTTGACTTCGCAACCTATTTCCCAGGTGTAGGTAGTTATAGTGAAGGAGAAAACTCTTATTACTATAAATATTTAGTCAATGAAAACGATAAAACATTTACCTTAGTAAAAGAAATCCCAGTTGATTATTCTAGTATTGTAAGCAGTAGTCAAGAACTTGGAAATAACATTATTACCTCTAGTGGACTTAGTCATTTATATGCGGAATATGATCAAGATGGTGATTTAATTCGTAAATTTAAATATACGTCAAAGAAATTCGCATATCGCGTATTTAAATATGATTTTAATGATTTTTGGTTTGAAGAAACAACTGCTTAAGTTGTTTTTTTTAAAATATTTAAAAAAAGTGTTGACAAAATCATCTGATATTAATATAATGTTAATAACAGAACGAAGAAAATTATTTTTTTGGTTCTTGATATTAACAATTTATTAATAAGAGGAGGGATAAGATGAATAAGAAAAGATTATTAGTGATTGTTGATATGATTCAAGGGTTTGTAAAAGAAGGAAATATGGCAGATCCTTATATTAATCATATTACACCTGAGGTTCTCCGATTGACGAAAAAGTTTATTGAAGAAGGAGAAGATGTCATTGCGTTTAAAGATATGCATGAATTAGGATGCAAGTAGTTTACGAAATTTCCGGAACATTGTGTGAAAGGAACAAAAGAATGTGAATTAGTGGAGGAGTTACAAGTATATGAACCACAAATGACACTCATTCCTAAAAATTCTACCAATGGTTTTATTACACCAGCTTATCAAAATTATTTACGAATTAATCAACACAAAATTCGTGAGATTGTTGTGTGTGGATGTTGTACCGATATTTGTGTAACCAATTTTACGATTTCACAATTAAACGATATTGATCAAAAAAACTTAGATATTGAAGTTGTTGTACCAGAAAATGCGATTGAAACCTATGATGCGGAAGTTCATCCAAGAGATCAATATCATGAAATGGGTAAAATATTGATGAAACAAGCTGGTGCGAAACTGGTAAAGAAATATTAATTTTTATTTTAGTCATTGATATTAACAAAATGTTAGAAAGAGGAGGTTATAATGAAAAATAATACAATGATTACTGATTTTTATGAGCTAACAATGGCTCAAACATATTTTGAACAGGGAAAGAAAGATGAGGTTGTGTATTTTGATATTTTCTTTCGTAAGAATCCCTTTGATGGAGGATATTTAATGGTAGGTGGATTAGAATCTATTATTGAATATTTAGAAAACTTTCATTTTGAAGAAAGACATATTAATTATTTAAGAAGTTTAGGTACTTTTAAAGATGAATTCTTAGATTATTTAAAAGAAGTTCATTTTACAGGTGATTTATATGCGATGGAAGAAGGAACTGTTGCTTTCCCTAATGAACCTGTATTAACGGTTAGAACCAATGTTATAGAGGCACAACTAATTGAAACCGCACTACTAGCTTGCTTTAATCATGCGAGTTTAGTCATGACTTCTGCTAAACGTATTACGAATGAAGCAAACGGAATTCTTGTTATGGAGTTTGGTGCCCGCAGAGCTCGTGGTTTAGAGTCTAGCGTGGAAGCTTCTAAATATGCTTATTTAGGAGGATGTGTGGGAACTTCTAATACAGAAGCAGGTTATCGCTATCACATTCCTGTTATGGGAACGATGGCTCATAGTCTCATTCAAGAAGCTGAAGATGAGTATCAAGCATTCTTAAATTATGCTAAAAGTAATCCCAATAATTGTGTATTCCTAGTTGATACTTACGATACGCTTCAAAGTGGAATTCCGAATGCGATTCGTGTCGCTAAGGACTACTTAATTCCTAACGGTTTTCCTTTCAAAGGAATTCGTATAGATTCTGGAGACTTAGCTTATTTATCTAAAGAGGCACGTCGTATGTTAGATGAGGCAGGATTTACTTCGACTGGTATTTGTTTATCGAATGGACTCGATGAATTTACCATTCGTGATTTAAAAGAACAAGGAGCTTGTATGAATTCCTTAGGAGTGGGGGATAATATAAGTGCTAGTAAAGAACGTGTAGGTGGTGTTTATAAATTAGTCGCTGTTGAAGAAAATGACACAATCGCTCCACGTATTAAAGTGAGTGGTGACACCATTAAAACAACCACACCAGGTTATAAAAAAGTATATCGTTTCTATGATCAAGGATCAGGTTATGCCTTAGGAGATGTGATTACAGTTCATCATGAAAAAATTCCTCATGACCACTATACTTTAGTCTCACCAGTAGAGCCATGGAAGAAAACAGAATTAGAAAATTTCAAAGTCGAAGAATTACAAAAGACCATTTACAAAGAAGGCCAACTTGTTTACCAATTACCAAGTTTAGAAGAACGTAGAAAATTTGCATCTGAAAATTATAATCGTATTTATCCGGAAGTTCGTCGTATTCAAAAACCTGCAGAGTATTATGTGGATTTATCAGATGAATTACGTGAACTTAAAAATCAATTATTGGAAGAACACACAAAGACATTGCGTTTAAAAAAGGAAAAATAAAATGAAAAAAGAGCGTTTATTAGAAATACGAAAGATGATGGAAAATTTTCATTGTATTAAAAAAGAACCAAGAAACGTGTCTTCTTCCTTTATACAAATTATGGTTCAAGCTTGTACTTTACAAAACGGTAAAACAATTCTTCGTGAACAGGTATTAAAAAATGGTCATGATGGATCCGCAGTTATTATTGTACCTGTTACGCAGGAAGGAAAAATTCTTCTAGCCATTGAACCTCGTGTTTTTACCAAAGAAACAGTTGGAATTGGTTTTCCGGCAGGTTATATCGAAGAAGGAGAAAAGACATGGGAGAGTGCGAAAAGAGAATTACTAGAAGAAACAGGATATCAAGCACAAGAACTTCACTATATGACTTCGTTTTATCAAGATGAAGGATGTTCTAGTGCCTATAATACGATTTATATCGCAACCGGTTGTCAAAAAATAAAAGATCAACACTTAGATAAAGACGAATATATTCGCTATATCGAATGTAGTTTAGAAGAAGTTTATGAATTAGAAAAACTGGGACTGATTGGTGGCGGAAATGCGAAACTCGCATTACGTTACTTAGAAAAAATAAAAGTAAAGGAGAGAGTAAAATGAGATTTGATGCGAAAAAAGAAACAGAAAGAATCATTGGGTTCATTCAAGATTATTATAAAAAAAATAATTTAGGAGGAGCCATTATTGGAATTAGTGGTGGAAAAGATAGTGGGGTTGTTGCAGCTCTATTTACCAAAGCTTTAGGAAAAGAAAATGTGATTGGTGTTACGTTACCTTGTCACTCTAAAGTAGAAGATCAAGTGGATGCCAAATTAGTTAGTGATTATTATGGATTTCCTTTATACAATCTTGATTTAACGAATACGTTTGATGTATTTGAAAAAGAAGTAGATCTACTTGGGACTTTTACGGATGAACAAAAAGAAAATAGTAGAATCAACTTAAAACCACGCTTACGTATGGCTAGTTTATATTATTTAGCTGCTTTATATTCTAGTGTATATCAAAAAACATATTTAGTGGCTGGAACAAGTAATAAATGTGAATTATTTGTAGGATACTTCACAAAGGGTGGTGATTCTGTTCATGATATTAGTGTACTAGCTGATTTAACGGTCGAAGAAGTATTACAAATTGGGGAAGTATTACAAGTACCTAAAAAAGTATTATATAAAACACCTGCGGATGGTCTATCAAAATATAGTGATGAAGAAAAATTGGGTGTTACTTACAGGGAGATTGCCAAGTATATGGAAAATCCAGAACAATTAGAAGAAGAAACTCGTCAAAAAATCGAAAAACTTCATGAACAAAATCGTCATAAGTTTTATATTCCTACTTATCAGAAAGGAGAGTAGTTATCATGAAAAATTTGGGTTTAATCATTATGCCAAACTGTGAAGCTTTAGGGACAAAAGTAGAACGTTATTTACAAGAAAAGTATCAAGTGGAAGAATCACTACAAATTAATCTTATTTGTAATCGCTTTCAAAACGGAGAAGGGAAAGTTCGTATCTTAGATAGTGTTCGTGATAAAGATCTTTATATTTTAACGGATGTTGGTAATCATGGAATGACTTATTCTATGTATGGAAAAGAACATGAAATGTCACCTGATGAACACTATCAAGATTTAAAACGTGTGATTTCTGCTTGTAGTGGGAAAGCATCACGTATTACGGTGATTATGCCCTTATTATATCAATCTCGTCAACACAAACGTCGTGGTCGTGAATCTTTAGATTGTGCCTTAGCTTTGCAAGAATTAGAACGTTTAGGTGTTTCTAATATTCTAACGTTTGATTGTCATGATCCTAATGTAGCCAATGCCGTACCTAATATGTCTTTTGAAAATATTTATCCTACTAAAACAATGGTTCATGCTCTAGAACATATTCATCACCCTTATGTCATTAGTCCAGATATGGGGGCAATGGAAAGAGCACGTCATTATGCGGAAATGTTAGGTTCTAAAACCGGTGTCTTTTATAAACGTCGTGACTTAACACAAGTAATACAAGGTAAAAATCCAATTCTCGAACATGTTTATTTAGGAAATAGTGTAAAAGGAAAAGATGTGATTGTGGTAGATGATATGATTGCGTCAGGTACATCTATGATTGAGGTGGCCAAAGAGTTAAGAAATCGTGGGGCACGAAAGATTGTTCTCTGTGCGACCTTTGCTCTTTTTACCGAAGGTACCAAAGCTTTTGAAGATGCGTATCACCACCACGTATTTGATCAGTTATATACCACTAATTTATCTTATCTTCCTGATCGTATTAAAAAACAAAAATGGTGTCAAAGGGTAGATTTTTCAGGAGTCATTGGCGAAGTCATTGACACTTTATCACGCCATGATTCCCTACAAACCTTGGAGGTGACAAAATGAAAATAGGAATTTTTGGAGGAAGTTTTAATCCACCACATCAGATGCACATCAATATCGCTAGAGATGCATTAAATATGGTAGATAAGGTCATCTTTGTACCGGTTGGGAATGCTTATCAAAAGGACGAATTAATCGCCTTAGAAGATCGTGTTCAAATGTTAAAACTTTGTTTAGAAGATCGAATGGAAGTATCGACAATTGAAGATAAGAATTCACAAGTTTATACTTATCAAACCTTACGTTACTTTAAAGAAAAGTATCCCAACGATCAAATTTATTTTATTTGTGGTAGTGATAATATTAAAG
Source organism: uncultured Bacilli bacterium (assembly GCA_944332155.1). Taxonomy (GTDB): domain Bacteria; phylum Bacillota_I; class Bacilli_A; order RF39; family UBA660; genus Pelethosoma. The sequence goes on along the minus strand of CALVJM010000005.1, from coordinate 6,676 downwards.
AGATTTGGACTTGGGAACATGCATCTTCTTTCATTCCTGATACCCATTTTCTTGTTCTTTTACGAAACCAAGATACCAAAGAAGAGGTAAAACAAATCGTTCCTCATGTAGAGTTTTTGTCTATAAATTCCAACTCTTTATCTTCTACCAAAATTAGAAAATCATTACAACAAGAAGATTATTCAGGATTACCTATGGGTGTCAAACAATATATTAAAACGAATCATTTATATCAAAATGGATAAAAGGTCAGAAATGACTTTTTTGACTTCTTGTGATATAATCAATTTAGAAATAAGAGGTGTAGTATGGAATATAAAAGTGAAGAAGAATTTTTAAAACATTACAATCCTAATCAATTTGAACGTCTATCTTTAACAACGGATATTCTATTATTTAGTGTTGCTGATGGTGTTCAAGAAAATTATCGTAAATTAAATAAAAAGTATTTTAGTGTCTTACTGATTAAAAGAGATACTTATCCCTTTAAAGGAAAATGGTGCCTGCCTGGAGGGTTTATTCGTATGGATGAAACGACAGATGAGGCATCTAAACGTATTTTAAAAGATGAGACAAACTTAGAAGATATTTATTTAGAACAACTTTATACTTTTAGTGCGGTGGATCGTGATCCTCGTATGCGTGTCATTAGTACCGCTTATATGTCCTTAGTCGATAAAAATCGTCTTCATCACAATCTTGCCCAGAATGCTTCTTGGTTTCACATTCATACGCTTGAAGATGAAGATACTATTAAAGTTTTCTTAGAAAACGGTGAAGAACAATTAACTTTTGAAGTAAAAAAACACTTAAAAGAAATTACAACCGCACATTATGAATATGAGATTGTAAATAACGAATGTCTTGCGTTTGATCATGCCCTAACGATTGTTATGGGAATGGAACGCTTAAAGAATAAAATCGAATATACGGATATCGTCTTTCATATGATGCCAAGATATTTTACATTAGGAGAGTTACAACAAGTATATGAAATTATTCTTGGTAAAAAATTATTAGATCCTGCCTTTCGTCGTATGATTTCTAATAAAGTACGTAAGACAGATAAAATGAAGACCGGAGGTGGACATCGTCCATCCGCGTTATTTGAATACATTCATCAACCAAAGTAGTTTCTTAAAAATTTCACATTTGTTTGTTATAGTATGACTTTACGAGGAGGTATTTATGGTAAAATGTCCAAATTGTCATCAATTAAATGATGAAACGGCACATTTTTGTAGCCGTTGTGGTTATGATTTCATTTTAGATTTACCTTACGAACGTAAAATAACAGAGGAAAACAAAAAAGATAAAGGTAGAAACAAAACGAAAAATAAAAAGGTTACCAAAACCAAAAAAGAAAAAGCAAAAGATAGAAATAGAAGAAAAGATAAGCGTGATAAGAATGACGTCGTGGTTGTAAAACAAATGAGTTTATTACAAAAATTTATGGTTTTCTTATTGTTCTTACTCTTTGTAGTTGCGGCTGGAGCTGCTGGAATTTTTGCTTATCACATTTATACTGCCGAAGTTAGAGAAGTTCCAAATGTTGTGGGAATGACCTTGGAAGATGCGAAGACTACTTTAGAAGATGCAGGATTTCGTGTCACAGAAAAAACGGAAGTAGTAGAGGATGAAAGTGAAATTGGTATCGTTCTTGATCAAAGTATTAAAGCAGGTGAGACGGTATCGAATTATAAAAAGATTAAACTTACAGTTGGTATCGAAGATAATACTTTAACACTTCCAGATTTTGTAGGTCTTAGTATGGAAAGTGCATGCACGTTTCTGAATGAACAAGGCATTACTTATAAAATAAAATATCAAGAAAGTGATACATCCGATGGTATGGTTTTAGACCAAAGTATTAAAGCGAATAAAAAAATCGATCGTGATCAAACTATCACTTTAACAGTTTCTAAGAAAAAAGAACAAACAATTCAAGATCAAAATCCAACTGATACGAATGAATCCACTGATGAGGAAAGTGATAATGAAACAAGTACTCCAGAAGATTCTACCACTACAACTGAAAAGGATTCATAAACCATCATGGTTTTGATATAATAGAAAGAGAATGGAGGAAAAATATGAAATGCCCAGTGTGTAAAGATGTCACATTGTTGATGTCAGAAAAACGAGGAGTAGAAATTGATTATTGTCCAGAATGTCGTGGAATTTGGTTAGACCACGGTGAACTCGAAAAATTAATGGAAGTAGAAGAACGCAGTTCTAAAAGCTATGATCGTGATTATGAACGTCAAAGCGAACGTAATCGAAAAAGAGATTATGATGATTATGACGATCGTAAATATTCTTCAAAACACTCCAAAAGAAAAAAAGAATCCATCTTTGGGGAAATTTTTGATATGTTTGGTGATTAATCAGAAGAGAAAAAAACTCTTCTTTTTTATTGACAACTGTCATATAGTGTTATATACTATATATAACAGTGGAGGGATTCTTATGAGAATGATGATTAGTAATAGTAGTTCTGTTCCGATCTATGAACAGATTAAAGAAAATATTATTCATCAAATTATGAATCATGAATTGCTGGAAGGAGAAATACTTCCTTCTATTCGGTCGTTATCTAAAGATATCAAAATTAGTGTGATGACGATAAAAAAAGCATATGATGAATTAGAAAGTGAAGGATATATTACTTCTATTCAAGGAAAAGGAACTTTTGTCGCACCACAGAATACACAATTAGTACAGGAACAAGTAAGACGTGAAATTGAAAATCATATTGAAAAAGCCGTAACACTTTCACATCGTTTTCAAATTCCTGTAGAAGAATTAACACAATTAATTGAAATTTTTGATCGAGGTGACGAAGAATGAAACAAGCAATTGAAATGAAAAATGTAGTAAAAGCGTATGATAGTGGTTTTCGTTTAGGTGAATTAAATATCACCATTCCAAGTGGGGTTATTGTTGGATTGATTGGAGAAAATGGTGCCGGAAAAACGACTATGATTAAATCTTTACTAAACGTAATTAGAATTGATCAAGGAACCATTCGTATTTTTGAACAGGATCACCAACAACAAGAAAGTAAAATTAAAGAAGATATTGGAGTTGTTTTAGATCAAACCTTTTTCCCTGAACTATTGACTCCCAAAGAGATTAACTCCATTATGAAAGATATCTATTCAAGTTGGGATCAAAAATTTTTTTTCCAATATTTAAAAGACTTTTCTCTTACTGTAGATAAACAAATACGTAAAATGTCAAAAGGAATGCGAAAGAAGTTAGAAATCGCAACCGCACTTGCGCATCATCCCAAATTACTAATCTTAGATGAACCAACGAGTGGATTAGATCCTGTCGTGCGAAATGAAGTGTTAGACTTATTCTTAGATTTTATTCAAGAAGAAGATCATACCATTTTATTTTCGACCCATATTACGAGTGATTTAGAACATATTGCAGATCAAATTATTTTTATAAATCAAGGAAAAATATTACTCAATCAAAGTCGTGATGAATTGCTAGATAGCTATGGTATTTTAAAATGTCCATTAGAACAAATGGATACCATAGATACCCAAGATTATATTGCTTATAAAAAGAATCGTTATGATGCCGAGTTTCTAGTTACCAATCGTAGAGCAGTACAAAAAAAGTATACGGATAGTATTGTTGATCCTGCTAGTTTGGAAGATATTATGGTATTTATGATTAAAGGAGTGAGAAAGTAACATGAAAGGACTTATTAAAAAAGATTTATTTATGTTGACTGGAAACTGGAAATATATTCTTATATGTATTTGTATCTTTGGTTTTATTTCCTTAGATGGTTCCCAAATGTTTTATTTTATACCCGTCTTTATTTGTACGATGTTATTTATTTCTACCTTTAGTTATGATGAATATAACAAATGGGATATTTATGCTTGTACGTTACCTAAAGGACGTCTTCAAGTCGTTAGAGCCAAATATTTAGCCAATCTTTTATTGGTTGGAATCGCTATTGTGGTTACTTATGCTTTAGCTTTTATAATTGGAACCATACAAAATAATCTCGATATTTCAAAAATAAATGAATTATTATTTGGTTGTCTCTTTGCAGTTATTCTTTTACAATCTGTGATGTATCCCTTAATTTTTAAATTCGGAGTCGAGAAGGGACGTATTGGACTATTTGTCGGTGTTTTTGGTGGCGGTTTATTACTTGGTTGGCTTATTAATAACGTTTCACTTCCACTTTCGAGTGGGTTCATTATGTTTTTAACAAATCATCTGATTCCTATTTTAATTCTAGCAATGATAGGAATGCTTATAATTTCTTATCAAATATCCAAACATATTTATTTAAAAAAAGAATTTTAATTTCTTTTTTTTGTTTGAAAGTATATTCCTAAGTGATAAAAACATTTATCTGTACCTAAATGATTAAGAACTTACAAAATAAAGTATACATAGAAATAAAAATATGTTAAAATAACAAATATTGAATGGGGAGATAATATGATAGATGTTCATACGTTAATACCTATATTAAGAACTTATAATATTTCTGAAAAAACAATTCAAAAAATAGTAAAATTAAAATCTATTAAAAAACAAAAAAATGTTTGTGAAGTCAAAAAAATTATATTAGTTTTAAAAAATAATGAATTTGATTTATCAATAATCGAACAATGCCCAACCATATTGGCCTTTGGTAAAGCGATAGAGATTGAAAAAATAATTTTGACTTTAAAAATAAATGGTATTGATTTATCAATAATCGAACAATGTCCTTCCATTTTGGCCTTTGGTAAAGAAATAGAGATTGAAAAAATAATTTTGACTTTAAAAAAATATGATATTCCTTTATCAATAATCGAACAATGTCCAACCATATTGGCCAAAGGTAAAGCATTAGAGATTGAAAAAATAATTTTGACTTTAAAAATAAATGGTATTGATTTATCAATAATCGAACAATGTCCTTCCATTTTGGCATTTGGTAAAGTGCCAGAAATTGAAAAAATAATTTCGACTATAAAAAATAATGATATTCCTTTATCAATAATCGAACAATGCCCTTACATTTTGGCCCAAGGTAAAGCATTAGAGATTGAAAAAATAATTTCGACTTTAAAAATAAATGGTATTTATTTATCAATAATCGAACAATGTCCAACCATATTGGCCAAAGGTAAAGCGATAGAGATTGAAAAAATAATTTCGACTATAAAAAATAATGATATTTATTTATCAATAATCGAACAATGCCCTTACATTTTGGCCCAAGGTAAAGCATTAGAGATTGAAAAAATAGTTTCGACTTTAAAAATAAATGGTATTGATTTATCAATAATCGAACAATGTCCAACCATATTGGCCAAAGGTAAAGCGATAGAGATTGGTTGATTATACGAGTTATATTTACAGATTATCAAAGTCTTTGTCATATTTTTGATACTAAAAACTTTTCGAAAGAAAATTTAAAATTCTATTTATTACTAACAAACAATTATAATAAGTTTTATAGTTATGAAGATGTTATACATTTATGTCAAAATTTGAAAATACAAATAAAGGACTTTTTTGAAGCATTAAATTTAAACAGTTTTTTGTTAAAAAAATTAAAAAAGGATTCATTATGGATTGGAGAACATAAGCCACTTTCAAAAGAGCAGATTAATCATCACCAATTACTTATCGTGAATATAGTTGATTTAGTGTCTAAAGTAATTTTTAGTAAATATCCCAAATTGTTTATTGATGATATTAAAGGTGTTGTTTTAGATTTGTTATTAACTAATTGTGGGGATATAATATATAACTTTGATGATGATTCAGAAATATTATCCAAAATATTATACAATTACTTGTATAAATCGCTAATTTATACCATTTTTAACAAAATTTTCCCAGCTAGAACATTCAACGAATATGAAGAAAGAAAATTAACTTATGATGGAATATATAATGACTTAAATTCATCTAATCATATATTAGACTTGATTAATGAAACAGAAGCAGAGGAACAACTTATTAAGTTAATGATGGAGTATATTGAAAATAATCAAGAAATTGATTATTCAACCATCGCTCAAATAATGAATATAGATGAAGAACAGCTCAATCAACTCAAAAAGTCTTTACAGAAAAAAATATTGCAATTAAAATAAGGTTCTGATAATTAGAACCTTATTTTTTGATAAGATGTTTTTGTGTAACGGAAGGCATTGGAATATCAAAAGAAGTGAAGGAGTGTTGGTGAATAGCTAGATATTCCTCAATTTCTTTGTTTGCTTGTTTAGAACATGATGTAATACGTAAAGTTTTACCCTTATCTTTTACAAGAGGAACAATATATCTTTTTTTACCTGGGACATTCACACAATATACATCAGGAATGAAAGAAGAATGAAACGAAACTTCTGTTAGAGACATAAATTTTTTAAATGCTTTTATTAATTCTTTGTTTTTAGAATGTAAAATACGATCAATGATTTCTTTTTCAGAATATTTATATAAATCATCAATGGTAAGTTCTCCTTGTTCCTGCATCATTTTACAAGCATCCGCATAAAACTGCATCATCGTACGATCTTTATCACTAATCCATATTGGCCAAAGTTTTGATACTTTATGAATATAAAATTCGGCTGTCTTTAAATCGTCAAATCCAAGCTCATCTTTTCCATCTTCATTTTTTAGAATCGTAATA
>CALVJM010000004.1 GCA_944332155.1 uncultured Bacilli bacterium | reverse complement strand
AGAAAAGATAAACATTAAAATAAATCAACAACAGATTCAACAATTACACCGCTATTATGAATTACTCATAGAGTGGAATCAAAAAATAAATTTAACAGGTATTACTCAAGAGAATCAAGTTTATTTAAAACATTTTTTTGATAGTGCAACTCTCTATAAAGCAATTCAATTAGAAAATATAGAGACATTATGTGATGTTGGAACTGGTGCAGGATTTCCTGGTATTGTCTTAAAAATATTATTTCCCCATTTGAAGGTAACATTAGTAGATTCTTTAAATAAACGTATTCAATTTTTAAATCTAGTTATTCATGAATTAGAATTGAATGACATTACAGCAATTCATGCTCGTGCCGAAGAATTCGCACATAATCACATAGAACAATTCGATATTGTGACTGCTCGAGCAGTAGCGCCTTTAAATATATTAGTGGAATATTGTTTACCGATGGTCGAAAAAAATGGATATTTTATTCCTATGAAAGCTAATTTAAATGATGAAATTGAAAAGAGTAAACACGCTATTCATCTTCTAAATGGAAAGATTGATCATTTATTAGAATTTACACTACCGATTGAGAATAGTCATCGTTCTTTATTAAGTATAAAAAAAGTCTCTTCATCACCTACTAAATATCCACGAAAATATGCAGAAATCAAAAAAAGACCACTATAAGTAGAAATTATTTTCTACTTTTTAAATATTTAAAAATATTTCCCAAAAAGCATTGAATTATTTCCCAAACTATAATATAATTGCTATATAAGGGTAAAAGAATAAGGAGGGAATAGTATGAATGGAAATCAAGTGCTTGAAATTAATTTGGATGATATACTGCCAAACCGATTTCAACCACGTATTAAATTTCATGAAAAAAACATTAATGAGTTGGCAGAATCCATTCGTGAGCACGGTGTTATTCAACCAATCGTTGTTCGTAAAATCAGTGATAAATATGAAATTATAGCAGGAGAACGTCGTTTTAAAGCAAGTGTTCTTGCCAATAAGAAAACCATTCCCGCCTTAGTTGTCAATTTGAATGATCAAGATGCTGCAGAAGTAGCTTTAATTGAAAATGTACAACGCCAAGATTTAACACCAATAGAAGAAGCTGTTTCTTATAAAAAAATATTAAATATGGGTATGACTCAAGAACAGTTAGCTACTAAATTGGGGAAAACACAATCTACGGTAGCTAATAAGTTACGTTTATTAAATCTAGATGAAGCAGTACAAGAAGCTTTATTAGAACATAAGATTTCTGAACGTCATGCACGTTCATTATTAAAATTGCCCACAAATAAAGATCAGGTAAATATTTTACACAAAATTGTCGAAGAACGTTTAACTGTTCGCAAAACGGACCAAGCTATAAAAGAGTATATGGCCAATTTACCAAACTCTAGTACTAATTCCAATGATGATGTTCCATCTTCAAAAGAATCTTCAAAACAAAGTGATGTAGAAGTATTAGATTTCATGGATTCGGAAGAGGAACCAAAAACATTAAAACAAGAGATAAAAGAAGAAAAGGAGATAGACATGAATAATAATATGAATTTTAATATTCCAACTACACCTATTGAAGGAGACCAAGTAGATTTTAATCAATCTAATATCAATACACAACCTATATCAAATAGTAATGTGACTCCAATTCCAGATTTTGGATTACCAATTGAAACACCAGTAACAAATCCTGGATTTATGGATGTAAATAAAATTGAGAATCAAGCTCAAGATATTTATCAAGAACATCCAAAAGCTAATGTCGAAAATTTATTAACTGAGGATAAAAAGATGGCTGAAATTAAACCACAAGAAACGCAAGAGGAAGAGTTACCACAAGGAAAGTTCTTTAGTTTTATGCCTAAAAGTGATTCCAATCCAAACTTTGTAGGTGATTTGGAAAAGAAAGAAACAAATATGGATTTTATACCACAAGAAGAAGAACCAAAACCACAGTATAATTTTGATGCTTTCTTTAATAATAATTTTGTTGAGACACCTAGTGTTGAACCAACATCAAATATGGCAACTCCAACCCCAGCAACAGAAACTCCTATGAATAATCCAACACCTGTTGTAGAAACACCAACTATGGTAGAACAACCAACTCCAGTGATGCCTCAACCAGAACCAATGACTACTATAAATCCAGTGGAGCCTACTGTTGAAGTGCCATCTCAACCAGTTCAACCTACTCAACCGGTAGAACCAACAACTCCTCAATTTACCTTTGAAGATCCTGTTTTAGAACCAGTTTCTTCACCATCAACTGTAACTCCAGAACCAACAATATCATCAATACCTACAATGGAAGCTAGTGGAACAAATCCATTTATGAGTCAACCAGAACCAACTCCTGTTCAACCAATGGTAGAACCAATACCAAGTATGGAACCTACAGCGCCTGTAATAGAACCAACAACTCCTATGAGTAATCCAACACCTGTTGTAGAAACACCAATGATGAATCAACAACCACAAATGGAAGAGCCAACGGTAACCCCAATTATGGATACACCAGTAGTGGAGACACCACAAGATTTAGGATTTAATATGGATTTTAGAAATTTAACTCCTGAATCTAACACAGCAGCTGTGGAAACTCCAACACCTGTAGTTGAACCACAAACTATGGTAGAACAACCAATTCCAGCGATGAGTCAACCAGAACCAATGACTACTATAAATTCAGGACCAACTACTTCTATGGTTAATATTGGACAAGCAACCGAAATATTAAGAAATGCTTCATCTCAATTAAAAAACTTAGGATTTCAAGTAGATGTTGAAGAATATGATTTAGAAAATATGTATCAAATGATTTTTAAAATTAATAAATAGGTATTGGTAACAATATCTATTTTTTGATATAATAAAAAGGATTATATAGGTATACTATATTAATATAGAAAGCATAAACATATTAAATAAATTAGTTGTTCATCTTGAATTATAATGTGTATTTTATTTTAAATATAAAGATTATATTATAGATGACTACAGTAATTTCTAGTATAAAAATATATAATAAGGGGTGAATATTATGAATGATAAAACGAAAAAAATCATTATTATAGTCTGTCTTAGTATTATTCTTCTATTTTTATTAGCTGGTTTAATTTATATTATTCGTATTAAAACGGCAAAAATAGAAGTCAAATTGATTTCCAATTTACAAGTAGAATTTAATGATTCAAAAAAGATTTCTGATTTTATTACAAATATCAATGGAACAATTAAAGATAACCGAACTATTAATACTACCAAATTAGGTCCACAGACAATTTCTTTTAAATATAAAAATGATGACGGTATTACGGTTCCTTATTCTTTTGAAATTGAAGTCGTAGATACTACAGAACCATTAATTTGGTTAACAAATTCTTATACTGTATTAAAAGGAAGTGAAGTTGACTTAGCAAATGAAATTTTATGTGGTGACAATTATGATAATAAACCCAAATGTATTATCGAAGGAGAATATGATTTAAATACAGCTGGTGATTATGAATTGGTTTATAGAGCTACTGATAAAAACGGAAATACAGAAGAACAACCCTTTACGCTTCACGTTGTAGAACCCCAACCTGTTACAGAGACTCCAACAGAACCCCAAGAACCGGTAGAAGAAAATGTAACGCTATTTTCTGATGTGGTAAAAAATTATAAAACTAAAAATACTAAAATTGGAATTGATATTTCCAAATGGCAAGGAAAAGTTGATTTTGCAAAATTAAAAGCGGCCGGAGTAGAATTTGTCATGATTCGTGTTGGTGGAACACGAGGATTAAATGATGAATATTTTGTAGATAATCAATTTGAACGTAATATTAAAGAAGCCAATAAACATAATATAGATGTAGGTGTATATTTTTATTCTTATTCAAATACGACCAAGGCAGCCATTAAAGATGCACGTTGGGTGTTGAAACAAATTAAAGATTATGAAGTTACTATGCCTATTGCCTTTGATTGGGAAAATTGGAAATATTTTAATGAATATAACTTAAGTTTCTTTGGATTAACAAGTATGGCAGACTCATTCTTAAATGAAGTAGAAAAAGCTGGATATGAAGGATTATTATATAGTAGTAAAACTTATTTAGAAAATGTTTGGATGCCAACAAAACATGATATTTGGTTAGCTCATTATACAAATCAAACTACATACAATGGTAATTATAAAATGTGGCAGTTATGTGAGAACGGAAAAGTAGATGGTATTGAAGGAATGGTTGATATTGATATTTGGTATCAATAATAAAAAGAAACATATTATTTAGAATTTTAAATTATTCTATTGTTTCTTTGTAGCTATATATTAATAATTTGACAAAAGATCTCAGGTCTTTTTTTGTTTTATTTGATACTATGTGGTAACATTTTGATTATGTTCTGAAAGAATCTATTTATAATACAGAATAAAAGGACATTACTATTTTCGCATAAATAAATTTTAATTACGAGATTTACTAATCAACAATATACATGATATAATATATCTCAAGTCTGTCCAGATTTATATGAATTGAATATTAATTTATTATTTATAGAAGAAAGTCGTGAATTTATGAAAAAAATATATAATAAGAAATTTTCTAATTTTTGTAAAGATAAAAAAAAGCCCAAAAGAATAGGATTAAAAATTTTTTTAGGTGGAATGATTATATTAGGTAGTGGAAATTTTGTGAAATTGATTAAGGAAAATACTAAAGATTCTCCTAATATACAAATAACTTTTAATATACCAGAACCACAAGTTGATGAAAATCAAGCACTTGCCGAAGCAGCAGAAGTGAAATTTGATAAAATAGAACAGAAAGAAATTAATGAATATAGAGAGTATGTTGAAGAATATTATGGTGATTTATCTTCCAATATAAAAGACGCTATTGTAAAAGTGGGGACTCTTCTAAGTTATGATATGAGGGTATCAGAAAATACAGAAGAAGCAGAAATATTGAGTAAAAAATACAATGATTTTTATAGCAATGAAGGAGAAGCATCTTTAAATTCTTTAGAAACAGGTAAAGGAATATGTTATAATTATACAGAGATATTTAATGCGATTATTAATAGTGAAGAAAACATGGAAGCGTATGATATAAAAGGAACTTCAAATAATGAATGGCATACTTGGTCTTTAGTAAAGGATGAATATGGCCAATATCAGCAAGTAGATATGACATGGATTGATTCAATTAAAGAAGAAATAGATAATACCAATGCGATTAATCGTTTTATCAATCTGAATGTTTTACACATAACAAATAAAACATTTGGAGATGGTAATAAAGAATTACCCGATCATGAATTGACTCAGTCAACCAAAGAATTAGTTAAACAAGTTATTGGGCAAGAGTATCGTGAAGCAAATGTAATTATAAAAGGATGTAGATATGCATTAAAAGTAGTTAATCCAGTAATAGGTGTAATTATAGTTGCTATATATGCAAAACATCAAAACAACAAAAGGAAATATAGAATACGTAGTCAATCATTGTAATATATCGTCATGTAAAACAATAAGAATAGGAATGATGTCATGAAAACATTAAAACAACTATATAAGTGTAATTATGAAATTGAAGTAAATGGAATAAAAACAAATTCAAAAAAAGTGCAACATGGTGATTTATTTGTTTGTATAAAAGGATTAACTAATGATGGACATAATTTCATACAGGAAGCTATTTCAAATGGAGCTGTGGCTATTGTTTCAGAAAAAGATATTAATTGTTCTGTACCAGTAATCAAAGTAAAAAATACGAAAACTGAATTACGAAGTTTATTAAATAGGTTTTACGGAAATCCAAATGATAGATTTAAGTTTATTGGGGTAACTGGAACAAGTGGTAAGACAACTACCAGCATTATCATTTATGAAATTTTAAAACACATAAAAAATTCAGCTTATATTGGATCTGCAGGGGTATTATCAAATAAATTTAATTTAAATGAAGTTGTAAATACTACACCAGATATTTGTGAGTTATATAATTGGCTTGAAAATTTAAGTGATAATGAGTATATTGCGATAGAGACTTCAAGTGTAGGATTAAAACAAAATCGTATGGGTACTATTAAATTTGATATTGGAATCTATACCAATATTTCTTTTAATCATTTAAATATACATGGTACTTTCGAAGATTACAAAAAATCAAAACAAATATTATTTGATAATATAAAAAAAACAGGATATGCTATTTTAAACATAGATGATCATTATTTTAATGACTTTTTATCTCATTGTCATTGTCATATAATTACATATGGAAAAAGCAAAGAAGCAAACATAAGAATAGTGGATATTAATTTAAAATTAAAAAATACTATGTTTACCATTATATATAAAAATCAAAAATATAAAATTACGACAAATTTAATTGGAGAATTTAATGTATATAATATATGTGCTGCCTTGGCCACTTGCTTTATGTATTGGAATACCAATTGAAAAAAGCATAGAATTCGTTAAAAAAATACGTATTCCTGCAAAGGTAGAAAGATTAAATTATGGTCAAGAATTTACACTTATATTTGATACCTGTCACACTAAAAACGCTGTTCAAAATTTATTATATAATTTAAATTTATTGAAGAAAAATAAAATTATTGTTGTGGCTAGTATGGATCCAAGCCATTTGAATGATGTGGATGATTTCAGAAAAAGTACTGAACTTATTGTCAATTTATCAGATTATACTATATTCACTTTTGATATAAGTGTAAGAAATAATATTTCATTTAGTAATTATTCAAACAAATTAGGAAAAAATTTGAATAAGAAAAAATATGAAATTTGTTTGAATAACGTTGAGGCAATAAAAAAAGCTATTAAAATGGCTTCATCTATAGATATTGTTCTAGTTACGGGATATTCCTACTTTTATGGAATGAACAAAAAAGATAATATTGATCCTTATTTGATTTGTAGAAAAGCTATTGAAGAAAGATTAAATACATTAAATAAATCCATTTAATCCTATGTTTTATCAAAAAATAAATGTTGGAACAATTTATTTTTTAGCAAAGATAACCGATAGAGCAAAATAGTTAAAATGTGAAACAATTTACTTTTAATTATAGCTTTGATATTATAAATTATATAGAAAGAGAGTGTATGAAAATATATTGTCTTATCTCGAAAAAATATACAAGGAAATAAACTAATGTTTCCTTGTTTTCTTATGAAATAAATGTTAGAATAAAAGAGCTAAGTGGGGTGAAAAAATGTTTGAGTTAGTTTCTAAATATAAACCTAGTGGTGATCAACCACAAGCAATAAAACAATTAGTAGATGGAGTTAAAAAGGGGAAAAAAGCCCAAGTATTATTGGGGGCAACGGGTACAGGAAAAACTTTTACAGTTGCGAATGTCATTAAAGAAGTGAATAAACCAACTTTAATTCTTGCCCATAATAAAACATTGGCAGGACAGCTATATGCCGAAATGAAGGAATTATTTCCCAACAACCATGTTTGTTATTTTGTCAGTTACTATGACTATTATCAACCGGAAGCGTATGTTGCGAAGACCGATACTTATATTGAAAAAGATGCGGCAATCAATGATGAAATTGATGAATTACGTCATTATGCGACAAGTTCTTTATTGAAATATGACGATGTTATTGTCGTTGCCTCTGTTTCCTGTATTTATGGTATTGGTGAAATTGAAGAGTACGAGAAAAAAATGTTGACTCTTGAAGTTGGCGAGGAAGTAGATCGAGATGCAGTCTTGGAAAAACTAGTAGATATGTTATATGAGCGTAATAATATGGATTTAAAACGTGGTACTTTTCGTGTTCGAGGTGATGTTTTAGAATTAATTCCTATTTCTCAACACGGGAAAGGAATTAGAATTGAGTTTTTTGGCGATGAAATCGATCGCATTAGTGAATTTGATACATTAACTGGAGTAATTACTAGTAATAAGAAGAATATTAGTATTTTTCCTGCCAGTCATTTCGTAACTAGTGAAGATAAATTAAAAATCGCAATTGAAAATATTCGTCAAGAATTAAACGAACGTTTAGAAGAATTAGAGTCACAACAAAAATTATTAGAAGCTCAACGTTTAAAAGAACGAACTAACTACGATTTAGAAATGTTAAGTGAAACAGGATTTTGTCGAGGGGTAGAAAATTATTCACGACAACTTGCCTTAAAAGAAGCAGGCGCAACTCCTACTACCCTACTCGATTTCTTTAAAAAGAATTTTTTAATGATTATTGATGAATCCCATGTAACGGTTCCTCAAGTACGTGGGATGTTTAATGGCGATCAAGCACGCAAAAAAGTCTTAGTAGAATATGGTTTTCGTCTTCCAAGTGCGATGGACAATCGCCCTCTTAAATTTCCTGAGTTTCAAGATAAATTAGATCAAACCATTTACGTATCTGCGACGCCAGGAGATTATGAATTGGAATTATGTCATAATGAATACGTTGAACAAATTATTCGTCCAACTGGGTTACTAGATCCATCAATTGAGGTTAAACCAACGGAAGGACAAATTGATGATTTGTTAGATCAAATTCATCTTCGTATGGAACGTAACGAACGTGTATTAATTACCACTCTTACTATTCGTATGGCCGAGGAATTAACTACTTATTTAAAAAAACTAGATATTAAAGTAGCTTATTTACACAGTGAAGTAAAAACTTTGGAACGTTTAAAGATTATCCATGATTTACGTCTTGGGAAATATGACGTAGTGGTGGGAATTAACCTGTTACGTGAAGGTATTGATATACCTGAAGTTAGTTTAATTGCGATTATGGATGCGGATAAACAAGGATTTTTACGTAGTACTCGTAGTTTAATTCAAACAATAGGTCGTGCGGCACGTAATGCCGATGGACATGTAATTATGTATGCCGATATGATTAGTGATTCTATGAAAGAAGCTATTAGTGAAACAGAACGTCGTCGTGAAATTCAAATGAAATATAATAAAGAACATGGTATTACACCAAAAACAATTATTAAAGAAATTCATGATGTAATTTCGAATAATGAAGAATTAGAAGAAAAGAAACCAGAAAAAATGAGTAAGAAAGAAAAATTAGATTTAATGGTCAAAGTAGAAAATGAGATGAAAGAAGCAGCTAAAAACTTAGACTTTGAGCGTGCGATGGAATTAAGAGATATTTTATATGAGTTAAAAGGTGAATAGTAGTGAAAAAACGATTTAAACGAATATATATAGAAATTACAAATGTATGTAATCGAAATTGTTCTTTTTGCTCCCCTACTCTAAGGACTAAAAAACAAATGTCAGTAAGTCAGTTTGAACATATATTGCAAGAAATTACTCCTTTTACAGATTATATTTATTTACACGTAAAAGGAGAGCCCCTACTTCACTCTCATTTTTCTGAAATACTAGATTTGTGTGATAAATACGCAATAAAGGTAAATATTACGACAAACGGAACTTTGTTGGAACAACAATCTTCTATTTTGATAAATCATCCTAGTGTGCGACAGATTAATGTTTCCTTACACAATTTCAATAAGTCTGAAGAAAAAATTTATTTATCCCAAATATTAAGAGCCACTAAACAAATATTAGAACAATCACCTATTTATGTTAATTATCGCTTTTGGACCTTGGAAAATAACCAATTAACACATTCAATGGAACGCATGTTAAACTATATAATTCAATGGTTTCATTTAGATCCAAGAATTTTAGAAAATATTTCTGTATGTAATACACAAAAATTAAAAAAGAATTTATTTTTAAGTAAAGGAAATCTTTTCGAATGGCCGTCTTTAACAAATAAACATGTATCAAATGTGGGAACTTGTCATGGACTTCGTGATCATATTGGTATTTTATGTGATGGTAATGTTGTTCCTTGTTGTTTAGATGGTAATGGAGATATTAATTTGGGAAATATTTTTGAAATGCCATTTATAGAAATTATTAATTCTTCTATAGCAGTTACAATTAAACAAGGTTTTCAGAACAATCAAGTAATAAATAGTCTTTGTCAAAAGTGTTCTTATCGTACCCGTTTTGATAAGTAATAATTAAATTCCGAACACATATAGTTAGTTAGAGAACATTGAGGTTTCTATTAAAATTTGTTATAATAATAAAAGGAGATGGTAGTGTGGTAAAAGTAGCAAAAAGAAATCTTTCATTTAATTTTACAGAGATTTTGGATTGGATACTTCATTTAATTGGATATGCATTTACGCTCGTTATTTTATCTGTTGTATTTAAAAAAACTATTTATATCGATCCATCTCACTATTGGACTTGGGCAATAGTAGTATCGTTTATTATTTATATTTTAAATAAAACAATAAAACCATTATTGGTATGGCTTACATTACCATTAACTGGTCTTACTGTTGGTTTGTTCTATCCATTTATTAATGTATTTATTTTAAAAATAGTTGAATTTGTTACATTTAGACATTTTGCGATTAAAGGAATATTTATGCCATTTTTAGTAGCTATTTGTATTAGTTGTATTAATTTTTTGATGTCAGAATTAATAATAAAACCATTATTTACAAAAAGAGAGGTGTAGAGGAGTATGATGAATCCTATATTTTTAGATTTAGGTATTGTACAAATTTATTGGTATTCTATTTTAATTTTTATTGCGTTATTAGTAGGTGGTGCCTTAGCACTTCGTGAAGCTAAGAAGTTTGATATATCTGAAGATTTTATGATTAATATGTTCTTCTATTTAATTCCCATTGCTCTTATTGGAGCTCGCCTTTATTTTGTTTTATTTCACTTTGATTATTATAAAGCAAATCCAATGGATATTTTTAAAGTTTGGGAAGGTGGATTAGCCATTCATGGGGCGCTTATTGCTGGATTATTATGGGTTATCTTTTATACTCATAAACATCATATACCAACTGTTCGTGTTTTAGATATTTTAGTAGTTAGTCTTTTGCTTGGACAAGCTATTGGTCGCTGGGGTAATTTCTTAAATGGGGAAGCATATGGACCAGAAACGACATTATCCTTTTTAGAAAGTCTACATTTACCACAATTTATTATTGATGGTATGCATATTGGTGGAACTTATTATCAACCTACTTTTTTATATGAATCATTATGGTGCTTAATAGGCTTTATTATTATTTTGCTATTCCGTAAAAGAAAATATTGTAAAAATGGAGATATGGTCGCATTTTACTTAGTATGGTATGGAATTGGACGATTTATGATTGAAGGATTACGTACAGATAGTTTAATGTGGGGTTCTTTTAAAGTAGCTCAAATAGTTTCTATTATTATGGTTATCATTGGAGGATATATCTTTTTCCGCCATTTCAAACAATCTAAATTAGAAAATTTATATCGAAAAGAGGAGATAATTTAGTGAAAACATATGAATGTGTAATTATTGGTGCGGGAGTTGCTGGAATGACCGCAGCTATTTATTTGAAAAGAGCTGGAATATCAGTTCTTTTGTTAGAAAAAGGTGTCCCTGGTGGTCAAATAAACAAAACATCAATAATTGAAAATTATCCAGGTTTTAAAAAGATTGACGGGCCGACATTAGCTATGAATATGTTAGATCAAGTTCAATCTTTAGATATTCCTTATCAATATGGTAATGTTCTTTCTATAGAAGTAGATGGTGATTATAAAATTATTAAAACGGATATGGAAACAATCATGACTTCTCGCATTATTCTTGCGAGTGGTCGTAAACCAAGAGAACTAGGCTTATCTAACGAGAAGAAGTTATTAGGAAGTGGCATTAGTTATTGTGCCTATTGTGATGGCATGTTATATAAAAATCAAGATGTAGTAGTCATTGGTGGAGGAAATAGTGCTTTAGAAGAAGCTTTATATCTTGCGGATATTTGTAAGACTGTATATATAGTCCATCGCCGATTAGAATATCGTGCTGATGATATATTAGTAAAAAAATTAGAAAAATATGATAATATTAAACCTTGCTTGGGGCAAAATGTTATTGAAATCTTAGAAAAAGATAATCGAGTATCGGGTGTTCGATTATCAGATAACAGTATACTTCCAGTAACTGGAGTATTTATTTATATTGGTCAAATTCCTGAAACTTCTTTTATTGAAGATTTAATTACTCTAAAGGATGGCTATGTGATGACTAATGAACATTTAGAAACGAATATTCCAGGTATTTATGCCTGTGGAGATGTAATAAAAAAAGAATTATATCAAATTTCAACTGCGATTGGTGAAGGGGCTCTTGCTGGAACTAACGTCGTAAAATCATTAAAATAAGAGTTTACATCTTATTTTTTTGTGTTATAATACTAAAGCACAAGGGAGGAAAGATATGAAAACACAAACAATGATTATCAATGATATGACTTATACAATATCAGAAACAGAATTGTTATATCATGTTCGTAAATTTATCGAACGTATATCTAATGATATTTCTCAAGAATATTTATGTCTTTTAAAAAATAATCTTCCATCTTTAAAGATTAAACATTCTACAATATATAAAATATTGCATGATGGATTCAAACTCCAAAATTATGAAATGAATTATAATGTTAAAAAAAATAAGATAAAATATCATTCTGATTATATTTATCGAATTTATTATTCGTTATTTTTAGTTGCTAGTACTAATATAGGTGAATATGGTTTATATCAAGGATTATCAAAAAAGCAAAATAATGATTCTAAATGGATAGGTCGTGGTTTGACAAAAGGGTATACTTGGTGTTTAATGGAACGTTACTTTTACGATGAAAATAAAGGTGAATTCTTTGGTAAAAATGAAAAGACAAAAAAGATTATGTCAGAAATTGAATCACTTTTAGGACATGATGTTGTTTTAAATTGTTATATGAATGCCAATATGGATACTTTTCAAGAATTACTTTTAGAATATGGAAATAGTAGTGAGGTTCTATATTTTATAAGTCTAATGGATGAGCTTTATGATGCTGAAAGTAAGCAAGATTATGTAAAAATAGGTAAATTATATAATCAAGTGTCAGAAGTTCTGCATATGTTTATTACAAATAGTACAAATAAAAAATTACAATTACAAAAATAAGGGATTTTAACAAATCTCTTATTTTGTAGTATAATATTAATGGTGATGATATGAAAAAGAAAGTCGTTGTTTTTGGTGGAGGAAACGGATTATCAACTTTATTATCTGGTTTAAAGGAATTTCCAGTAGAAATTACAGCTATTGTATCTGTGATTGATGATGGGAAAAGTACCGGAAAATTGCGCGAAGAGTTTAATATTCCAGCTATGGGAGATGTACGTCGTGTTTTAACTTCTTTATCCGAAGTTGAACCTATTGTTGAGAAGTTAATGAATTATCGTTTTCAAACAACGAGTGATTTAGATGGACATACTACTGGTAATTTAATACTTACCGCATTAATGAATATTACGGGCAATATGTCCGATAGTATTGAAGTTTTAGGTAAAATATTTAATTTAAAAGGTACAGTTCTGCCTTTAACAGAAGACAATATTGTTTTGATGGGACACATGGAAGATGGCGAAACCATTGAAGGAGAACACAATATTACTTTATACCCTAGCAAAATAAAAGATATATTTTATAAAGAAGAACCAGTAATTCCAACTCGCGTGATTGAAGCAATTAAAGAAGCTGATATGATAGTTTTAAGTATGGGTAGTTTATTTACAAGTATTATTTGTAATCTAATTAGTAAAGATGTGATTCAAGCGATAGATGAAAGTCCTGCAGAAATACTTTATGTATGTAATATTATGACTCAACCAGGGGAAACAGATGATTATAGAGTTAGTGATCATATTCGAGAATTAAACAATTATTTAGGAAAAAAGAAAGTATCTAGTGTGATAGTGAATACAGGTGAAATTACACCAGAAGTAATTGAAAAATATGCGGTAGAAGAACAAAAAGACCCAGTTATAATTGATTATGAAAATCTTCAAGATATTCATTTAATTGAAGATGAGCTTGTCAAAATTATTGATAATCAAATTCATCATGATGTGATGAAATTGGGGCTAGATATTTATTCATCTTTAAAATAAGGAGGTTATACTATGTCTTTTACAGGAACTGTAAAAAGTGAGATTAGTAAGAAAAAGAGTTCTAAAGCAGAATACATTGCCGAGTTATCGGCTCTTTTTCGCAATTTAGCAGAAATAAGAGATACGATTAAGCTTACAACAGAAAATCCTGTATTAGCTCGTCGTATATTTGAATTATTAAAATCATTATATGATATTCATGCGAGTGTGACCGTTCGACGAGGTTATAACTTTTCCAAAAATTATATTTATATTTTAGAAATTAGACGTCGTAAAGATTTTATTTTGGAAGATCTATCAATTATGAAAAATAATCAGTATCAGAATATTCCAAATGATTATTTAATTGATGATGATACAACAATGAAAGCTTATTTACGAGGAGTCTTTTTAGCTGTTGGTAGTATAAATGACCCAAAGACATCAAGATATCATTTAGAATTAGTTGTTGACCAAGTAGAATATGCTAATTTTATCAATGAGTTATTAAATCAATATGAATTAAATTGTAAAGTGTTAAAACGTGAGAATAAATATATGGTTTATATAAAAGAAGCAGAAAAAATTAGTGATTTTTTACGTTTGATGGGTGCTTCTAATGCTGTATTATATTATGAAGAAATCAGAGTATTAAGAAATCAAAAAAATAACACCAATCGCTTAAATAACTGTGAACAAGCGAATGTGGATAAGATGATTGAAACCGCAACACATCAAATCGAAGATATAAAAAAACTAGAAAATGAAGGTCTCCTTGATGTTTTAGATGAAAAATTACAAGTAGTTTGTTTATATCGTAAAAAATATCCTGATGTTTCTTTAAAAGAATTAAGTGAGATTATTACTTTAGAGACAGGACATAAAATTTCTAAGTCTGGTATTTATCATAGATTAAATAAAATACATGATTTAGCTATAAAAATAAAATAACTAAATATGTATTTTTTATTCTTACAATATTGTATATAGAAAAGATACAAAAATATTTTTTAAAACATTTACTGTTATTTTATGCAAAGAAAATAATATTCGTATAAAAAATCATGTGAATAAGAATATTCAAGAATTAGAGGATGGAAAAAAGTTAGAAAAAACAATAGTACATCAGAAAAAAATATCTAATTAGATAAAGACAGAAAAGTGTTTTTATAGTATAATATGATTATTGAGGTGAATACATGAAGCGAGTATTTGAAAAATTAACAACAATTATTGAGCAGTATGATGAAATTATTATTTCAGGACATAAAAATCTTGATTTAGATGCGCTAGGTTCATCTTTGGGACTATATCGTATTATTCAATCAAAGAAGAAAAAAGTATCAATTTATTTAGAAGATAATATTAGTAATACTTCTGTTTTTAAAGCTCTAGAAAAATTAAAATTATATCATATAAAAATTGATTTTGTTGATGAACACCAAGTAAAAGAAAAAGATTCAGAAAAAACTCTCTATATTGTCATTGATACTCATAATTTAAAATTATTAGATCAACCATGGATGTTTAGTTATTTTAAACACCAAGTAGTATTAGATCATCATATTAAAATGGTTGATTCATTAGTTGGAAGTGACCTTACCTATATAAACTCTAGACTTTCTAGTATGGTTGAATTTGTAACAATGTATCTACATCATTTAAATATTAATGTTTCCCCTATCGTTGGAACAATTATGTTGGCCGGGATGGAGATAGATACTAATAGTTATAATATCAAAACAACCGAACAAACATATCAAGTAGGAGCTTATTTAATGCGTATGGGTGCTAATAATATAGACAAAAAAAATTTATTGCAAGAAAGTATGGAAGTCTATAAACGTCGTCAAGATTTTATTAAGACAAGCTATATGATTAATGAAAATATGGCTTTGTGTACTCTCAATGATGAGATTTTTCAAAAGGGTGATTTGGCCCAAATTGCGGATGAATTATTACAATTTGATAATGTAGAAGCTGCCTTTGCAATTGGAAAGATTGGACCAAATGAAATTGGCATTAGTGCGCGTTCAGTAGGAACAATCAATGTTCAGAAAATGATGACTGAATTAGGTGGAGGTGGTCATAAAAGTGATGCTGCTGCCCAAATACAAAACGCAACAATCAATCAAATTAAAGAAAAATTATTAGAAATGATAAATTGAGGTGAGAATATGAAAGTTATTTTTATCAAAGATTTAAAAGGACAAGGTAAAAAAGGAGAAGTAAAAGAAGTGAAGCCAGGTTATGGAAATAACTTTTTAATTAAAAATGGCTATGCTATATTAGCTAATTCTGCAAATGTAAAACATTTAAATACGGAGAATAAGAAAAAAGAATTAGAAGAGCAAAAAGTAATTGAAGAATGTCAAGCTCTAAAAAAAGAGTTAGAAAAAAAGATTTTTACTTTTAAAGTTAAAACCGGAAAAGGAGATAAAGTATTTGGAAGTATTAGTCCAAAACAAATCGTAACAGAATTAAAAAAACAAGGTTTTACTATTGATAAGAAAAGATTTATCTCTAAAGAACCACTAACAACATTAGGTGTTCATCAAGTTGAAATCGAACTTCATAAGAAAGTTCATGTATTATTAAAAGTACAATTAGTAAAAGAAAGTTAGGTGACAAAATGCAAGAAAAGATTTTACCACATAATATTGACGCTGAGAAATCAGTTTTAGGATCTATGTTTTTATCTAAATATGCTTTACAAAAATGTGTGGAAAATTTAACCGGAGATTTGTTTTATTTAGACGCCCATAGTAAGATATTTATGGTAATTTCTGAACTTGCAGAAAAAGGTACTCCGATTGATATCACAACTGTAACGGCGGCATTAGATGAGAAAAAACTGTTAAATTCAGTTGGTGGAGTAGAATATTTAACTGAAATTATTAATATGGTACCAACCGCTGCTAATGTAGATGAATATATTAAAATCGTAGATGAAAAAGCCATCTTACGACGTTTAATTGAAGAAGCAACCGAAATTGTTACTTCTGGATATAATGCAACAAATGGTATTGCAGATGTATTAGATAATGCTGAAAAAAAGATTTTAAATGTTGTAAAAACTCGTAAGGGAAGCGAATTCAAAACCATTCAAGATGTATTATATAAGACACAGAGTGACTTGGAACAGCTTGCTCAAACGAAAGGTGATATTACCGGATTACCAACTGGATTTTATGATTTAGATAAAATCACATCAGGGTTTCATAAAAATGAATTAATTATTATTGCAGCCCGTCCTGCGATGGGAAAAACTGCATTTGCGTTAAATATTGCTACAAATATTGCTATGAATACAAAAAAAACTGTGGCCATTTTTAACTTAGAAATGGGTGCAGAACAATTAGCTAGTCGTATGTTAGCATCCGTTGGCCAAATTGAAGGTAGTAAACTTGCTACTGGTAAACTAGAACACAATGATTGGAAACGTGTAAACGAAGCAATTAGTCGTTTAGCTGATACAAAAATGTTTTTGGATGATACTCCAGGTATGACTATTAGTGAAATACGCGCAAAATGTCGTCGTCTAGCTAGTAGTGATTCAGGATTAGATATTGTTATTATTGATTATTTACAATTAGTGCAAGGATCTAGTAAGTATGCGGGACAACGTCAACAAGAAATTGCTGAAATTAGTCGAGCTTTAAAGACAATGGCTATGGAATTAGAGATTCCGGTTATTGCCTTGGCTCAGTTATCACGTAGTGTTGAATCTCGAGACGATAAACGTCCTATTTTAAGTGACTTACGTGAGTCTGGATCAATCGAGCAAGATGCGGATATTGTTGCTTTCCTTTATCGTGATGATTATTACAATAAAGATACGGCGATTTCACCAGATGTTAGTCGTAGTGAATTTATTATTAGAAAACATCGTAGTGGACCAACTGGTACGATTGACTTATTATTTCGAAAGAATACAAGTACTTTTGTAAACTTTGTAGAAGCAGAAGAAAGTTAGGTGCAGGTATGAAAAAAGTTACACTTGTAATAGCGGTGCTACTTCTTAGTACCGTCATCTTCTTATTGGGTTTTGATTATAGTAGTAATGCAGAACCTCATACTTATTATCAAGTTTATTTAGATGAGGAATTATTAGGAACTATAAAGTCAAAAAAAGAGTTAGAAGATTATATTGATAAACGTGGAGATTATTATAAAAATAAATATAATGTAGATACTGTATATGCTCCCAATGGTCTAGAGATTGAAAAAATCGTCACATATCATGATGAAACTAGTAAAGTTAGAGATATTTATAAACAAATTGAAAAAAGAAAATCATTCACTGTAAAAGGATATCAATTTACTATAAAAAAAGATAAAAAATCTCAAAAAATAAATGTAATTGATCAAGATGTATTTAAAAATTCTATTGAAAATACAATTAAAACATTTGTCGGTAGTGAAAACTATGAAAAATATTTAAATAATACGCAAGATAAGATTACAACAACTGGTCGTATGATCGAAAATATATATATAGATCAGAAAATCAGTATTAAAGAAACAAATATTCCTGTAGATGAAAAGATATATATAGATGAAGATGAACTATCAAAGTATATATTATTTGGTAGTTCGCCAGTTTCACGAAACTATACTGTTCAGGCAGGAGATACTATCGAGAAAGTTGCATTTAATAACGAGATTAGTGTGGAAGAATTTATGTTATCAAATCCAGAGTTTACTGACAAAAGTAATCTGTTATTTCCAGGCCAAGAGGTTGTAATAGGTACAATCGATCCACAAGTAGATGTGGTTGTAGAGGAACACGTAGTAGAAGATAAAGACAGTGATTATCAAACTGAGATTCGTTATGATGAGTCTAAATTAGTTGGTGATGATGAAATTATTCAACAAGGTCAAAAAGGAGTTGTTCGTGTAACTCAAAAAGAAAAAATTGTAAATGGCTTTATTAGTTATGTCGATCCTAAAAATAAAGAAGTTATTATTCCAGCAGTTAATGAAATATTAGTTAAAGGTGAAAAATATATTCCAACTGTTGGTAGTACAACAAATTGGTTATGGCCAACGAATAGTGGATGGACTATTAGTTCAGATTACGGATATCGTATTTTTGGTGGAACTCGTGAAGCACACCTTGCACTAGATATTAGTGGTACTGGATATGGTTCACCTATTTATGCGGTTACTAATGGTGTTGTATCAGAAGCACGTTATCGTTATCCAGATGGTAATTATGTATGTATTAATCATAATAATGGATATCACACTTGTTATGCTCATATGCAACGTCAAGCAGTAAGTGCAGGACAAACGGTTGAACGAGGTCAAGTAATAGGATATGTTGGACAATCAGGACTTGCCACTGGACCACACGTTCATTTTGAGGTCTGGGTTGGTGGAACCCCATGGTATGGTGGAACTCGTATTAATCCTTGGAGTAAATATTAATGAAGTTTTCAGTTTTAGCAAGCGGAAGTAAAGGTAACTCTAGTTTTATAGAAACACAAAACACCCGAATCTTAGTTGATTTGGGTGTAACTTCTGGTAATGTCGAAAAAAAATTAAAGTCATTAAATGTAGAACCATCTACCATTCAAGCAATTGTAATCACCCATACTCATGTGGATCATATCAATGGACTTCGCGTCTTTATAAAAAAATTTCATCCTACTATATATTTAACTAAAATAATGTATCAAGAGCTTTGTACGCAAATAAATATAGAAAAATATCAATTTATTGATGGTGATTTTTCGATTGATGATCTTCATATTGAAGTATTTAAAACTAGTCACGATACTAGTGATTCCAATGGTTATATATTTGAAGCATATGGAAAATCATTAGTGTATGTAACCGATACTGGTTATATTAATGTTAAATATCATAAGCAACTTCAAAATAAAACTTATTATATTATGGAAAGTAACCATGACGTTGAATTATTAATGCATGGACGTTACCCATATCATTTAAAACAACGTATTATTGGTGATAAAGGTCATTTATCTAATAAAGATTCGGCTTATTATTTAAGTAAATTTGTAGGTTCAGAAACCAAAGGAATTGTTTTAATTCACTTAAGTGAAGAAAATAATGATGAAGAAATTGCTTTAAAAACTTTATATAATAACTTAGAAAAAGTATCAAAAGAAGTAGAACAAGTTATAATCGCACATCAAACAGAAAGAACGGACTTGATAGAAGTATGATAAAAATTATTTGTGTAGGGAAAATTAAAGAGAAATTTTATAGAGAAGCAATACTAGAATTTCAAAAACGTCTTTCAAAGTATACAAAATTAGAAATAATCGAAGTTGAAGATGTTAAAGGTGATAATCCTAATTGGATAATGAAAAAAGAAAAGGATCTTATTCTAAAAAAAATTTCTGATAAAGATTATATCATTACTTTAGAAATAGAAGGTAAAGAGCTGACTTCTAATCAATTTGCAGAATATTTAGATAAAACTTTTTTAAATCAATCAACGATTACTTTTATCATTGGTGGATCATACGGATTAGACCAAGAAATCAAAGATAAAGCTCAGTTCAAATTATCTTTTTCTAGAATGACATTTCCTCATCAATTATTTCGTATTCTTTTATTAGAACAAATTTATCGTAGTTACAAAAGTGTACATAATGAATCTTATCACAAATAATAATATAATTTTTTGAACGTTTAAAACGTTCTTTTTTAGTGCTAAAAGGTAACAAAATATAAATATATATCTATGAAATGAAATAGTGTCAATAATTGTAAAAATATATGTTTAATATTATTGGAATAAAAATGTATAAAAATTTGAAAGATTTTCACTATGTAATAGGTGATTAAAATGAAAAAAATAATAATTATTTTCTTTATATTATTCTTAGGTTATAATTTTTTTACAAAAGGTCTAGCTAATGCATCAGAACTAATTATTCCAAGTGATGCGATTCGTATGCGAGTCATTTCCAATAGTAATAGTGAATATGATCAAGCAATTAAAGAAAAAGTAAAAAAAGAGTTACAAACTACAACTTATGAATTATTAAAAGACACTAAGGGTAGTGAGGAAGCAGAAAGAATTATTAATGCCAATTTATCTTTAATTGATAATCGCATTAATGATTTATTAATAAAAGAACAATATCCATTAGGTTACAGTCTTCATTTTGGACAAAACTATTTTCCCGAAAAAGAATTTAAGGGTGTAACTTATGAAGAAGGATACTATAATTCATTATTAGTTACTCTTGGTGAAGGAAAAGGTGATAATTGGTGGTGTGTATTATTTCCTCCTATGTGTTTAATGGAGGCAGAAGAAAGTGATGAAGTAGAGTATAAATTTTTTGTTCAAGAATTAATTGAACAGTTCTTATAGAATTCAATTTTATGGATATTATGATATTGATATAAAGTAGAATAGTCTACTTTATTTTTTTATGAATAAACTTTCTTAGAAGGTGGTTACATGAACATAATAG
The DNA here is from genome assembly GCA_944332155.1 of uncultured Bacilli bacterium. Lineage (GTDB taxonomy): Bacteria > Bacillota_I > Bacilli_A > RF39 > UBA660 > Pelethosoma. The sequence goes on along the minus strand of CALVJM010000004.1, from coordinate 13,701 downwards.
TTATTATTGTTGTCGCAATTAGTTTAAGTATGGATGCCTTTTCTTTATCGTTGGCTTATGGAACGATAGGATTACCTAAAAGAACAATGATTAGTTTAACCATTATTGTCAGTTTATATCACTTTTTAATGCCCTTAATTGGTTTAATAATGGGCCAGGCAATTGTTCATTTTTTACCTGTTGAACCTGATTTATTAGTCTTTTTTGTACTAGTTTTTATTGGTGTTCAAATGTTGATTGAAAGCTTTAAAAACGAAGAGATTAATAAAAATATGAATATGTGGGAATTATTAGTTTTTGGCTTTGCTGTTAGTTTAGATAGTTTTTCTGTAGGTATTGGTTTATCATCTATTACACAGTACTATATGATTTCTTGCTTTATTTTTTCAATATGTAGTGGTTTTTTTACTTATTTAGGGTTAAAACTAGGAAAGTATATTAATCATTTAATTGGTAAATTATCTACGGTTATTGGTGGTGTTGTACTTATTATTTTGGGTATTATTTACATTATTCCATAAAATATGATAAAATTTGAGTATGTTTTATGCGGAGGTGAGAACATGAGAAGAGGATATATACTAAAATAAAAGGGTATAAAGAACATTTATACCCATAAGGAGGTATATATGTTAGAAGTAAAAAATGTAACAATAAAAATACAAGAAAAAGTAATCATAAAAAATTTATCATTTAATCTTCATTCTGGAGATTGTTTAGCTATCATAGGAGAAGAAGGAACTGGGAAAACGACACTTTTAAAAGCTTTGATAGGGCAACTAGAATTACAGTGGATAGACGGACAAATTGTATGTCGTGCGAAAAGAATAGGTTATTTAAAACAAAACTTAGAAGAAGATTTAGCTAATTCTGTCTTTGATTATTTGTATGAATCACAAGACGATTACTATAGAAAAATAAATTTGTATTATAAATTAATCAAAGATTTACATTTACGAGAAGATATTCAAGAAGTTTCATCAATAAGTGTATTAAGTGGTGGCGAAAAAGTAAAACTTCAATTATTAAAAATATTATTACAGGAACCTGATTTATTGATTTTTGATGAACCAACTAACGATTTAGATTTATCTACATTATTGTGGTTGGAGCAATTTATTAAAAAACAAAAAATACCGATTATTTATGTTTCACACGATGAAAGATTACTTACTGCTACCGCAAATCAAATATTACATCTAGAGATGATTCATAATAAGTCAGAACCTCGTTGGACATATAAAAAAATGGGATATAATGAATATATTAATACTCGTGATCGATATTTAAAACATGCGACAATGGTTGCCAAAAAAGAACAACATCTTTATCAAAAGAAAAAAGAAAAATTAGATCGAATCACGCAAAAAGTCGAACATGCACAAAATGTAATTAGTCGTCGTTATCCTGGGGAAGCTGCTAAATTGAAAAAGAAAATTCATAGTTTAAAAGCTCAAGAAAAAAGGATGCAAAATCAATCTATATCTGAAAAACCGATGGTAGAAGACGCTATCTTTTTTCAATTTAATCCAGTATTATTGCCCCAACGAAAAGAGATATTGAAGTTAGATTTACCGGTGTTAAAAATAGATAATAAGGTATTATCACGAAATTTACATTTACACATATTAGGAAATAAACATATTGTCATTGTAGGAAAAAACGGTGTTGGAAAGACTACTTTATTGAAGTTTATTTTACATCAATTACAATTACGTTCTGATTTAAAAGTTGGTTATATGCCTCAGAACTATGACGAATTATGGAATCCTATGGATACACCATTAGACTTTTTAAATGTTGATTTCAACAATGAAGAAATAGGAAAAGTTCGAAGTTATTTAGGAAATATGAATTTTTCGAAAGAAGAAATGACTACTAATATGAAATATTTAAGTGGAGGAACAAAAGCTAAATTAATCTTTTTAAAATTTGTGTTAGATGGATGTAATGTATTATTATTAGATGAACCAACGAGAAATGTTAGTCCATTATCTATACCTGTTATTTGTCAAATGTTACAATCTTATGGAGGAGCTATTATTAGTATTTCTCATGATCGAAATTTTATAGAGCAAGTCTGTCAAGAGAAATATGAGTTATCTAAAGAAGGATTAAAGAGAATTTATTAAAAGGCGTAATAATACGCTTTTTTTGTAAACTTTAAAAAAGACCAAGCTTTTTATTTGGTAGAATAAACTATGCGTGTTATAATGTTAATTAGGTGATAATTATGTTAGTTAATGCAAAAAAAATGCTTATGGATGCGCATAATCAAAAATACGCTATTGCGCACTTTAATATCAATAATTTAGAATGGACTCGTTTTATATTAGAAGAATGTCAAAAGTTAAACAGTCCAGTTATTTTAGGTGTTAGTGAAGGTGCAATACATTATATGGGAGGATATCATGTAGTGGTATCTTTAGTTAAAAGTTTAATCAATGATTTAACTATTACAATTCCTGTTGCTCTTCATTTAGATCATGGAAGCAGTGTAGACAGCTGTAAGAAAGCAATTGATGCTGGATTTACATCAGTTATGATTGATGCTTCTAAATATTCTTTAGAAGAAAATATTAGAATGACTAAAGAGGTAGTCGATTATGCTCATTCTAGAGAGGTTACTGTAGAAGCTGAAATTGGTCATATTGGTGGAGAAGAAGATGGTGTTGCTGATGAACTTGCGTATGCAAAAGTAGAGGATGCCATATCTTTAGCGAAAGAAACAAACATTGATTTTTTAGCACCTGCTTTAGGTAGTGTTCATGGTATATATAAAGGAGAACCAAAATTAGACTTTGAACGTATGAAAAAAATAAATGATGCATTGAACATACCATTAGTTTTACATGGTGGAAGTGGTATTGGCGATGATCTTATTCGTACAGCTATTCAATGTGGAATATCTAAATTAAATATTAATACAGAATTGCAGATGGCATGGAATGATGCAGTTCGTGATTTTATTGAATCTAATCAAAATGTATATGATCCAAGAAAAGTAATCAAAGCTGGAGAAATGGCGATGAAGAAAACGATTGATCATAAATTAGAATTATTAGGAAGTATTAATAAAGCATAAACACACATTGAAAATAAATGCATATTAATATATTGACACGGAGGTTTATATGAAACAGATTGTTATTGAAGGAGGTCATCCATTAAAAGGAACAATTACAGTTAGTGGAGCTAAAAATAGTGCTGTTGCACTAGTTCCAGCGTCTTTATTATGTGATGAAGATGTTATGATTGACAATGTACCTGATATATCGGATATAGACGCCTTAGAAGAAATGTTAGAATATTTAGGGGCCAAAGTGAAACGAATGAATAGTACAATAGAAATAGATGCGACAGAAATCCAAAATCGAGAAATACCAGAAAAAATTTCCAAAAAATTACGTGCTTCTTATTACTTTATGGGAGCTCTTCTAGGAAAATATAAAGTAGCAACAATGTACTTTCCTGGTGGTTGTCCCATTGGAGCAAGACCTATTGATTTACATTTGAAGGGATTTGAAGCATTAGGAGCACATATTATCGAAGATGGAAATAAATATACAATAAAAGCGGAAGAACTGAAAGGTAGTAATATTTATTTAGATATGCCTAGTGTCGGAGCAACTATTAATATTATGTTAGCTGCAGTTAAAGCAACTGGTACAACCACTATTGAAAATGCAGCTTGTGAACCAGAAATCGTTAATGTTGCTACTTTTTTAAATAATATGGGTGCGAAAATTAAGGGTGCAGGTACTAGTACTATTATTATTAAGGGTGTAGAACATTTACACCATGCTTATACAGAAGTAATACCAGATCGTATTGAAGCTGGCACTTATTTAATTGCCGGTGCCTTATTAGGTGACAATTTGAAAATAGAAAATGTAATTCCTGAACACATTTTATCTTTGTTACAAAAGTTAAAACAAATGGGTGTTAAAATGAAATTAGAAGGAGATACAATTACGATTCGTAATAGTGATTGTTTAAAACCTGTTCATATCACAACTGGTGTTTTTCCTGGTTTTCCAACTGATCTTCAACAACCATTGACTACCTTATTAACTTGTTGTAATGGAAAAAGTACAATTACAGAAACTATTTATGAAAATAGATTTCTCAATACAAAGTATTTAAATCAAATGGGTGCGAATATCCATCTTAAAAATCCCGATTGTATTGAAATTACTGGACCTACATCTTTATCTGGTACGACTGTTGTCGCAACTGATTTACGTGCTGGAGCTTGTTTAATATTAGCAGGTTTAATCGCGAGTGGTACAACAACTATTCAGAAAGTAGAACATGTATTACGTGGGTATGAAAATATTATTGAAAAATTATCTAATGTTGGTGCTAAAATTCGTTTAGAAGAAATAAAATAAAGTAGTGTAGACTACTTTTTTCTTTGGGGGAATGTGTGTGAAACTAAAATATATTATTGTGATGTTATTTATTGTATTGGCAATTTTCTTAATTTATTTAACAACATTAGATAAAAAAGTATATTATTTATCGATTGGTGATTATATTACAACTGGTATAGATAATGAATTTTATTGGAATAAAGCTATTGTTGAAGACTTAAAAGATAAAAATAAGTTAGAAGTATATATAAATGAGTTCTCAAATATGAATTTAAGAACTACTGATTTAATATATCAGATTAAAAACAATGAAAAGAAAACAATTCAAGGTAAAGAAAAATCAATAAAAAATGCTTTAATTAAAGCAGACTTAGTGACTGTTTGTATTGGAATGAATGATTTTCTATATAAAATGAATTTAGATGTTGAGGATTTTTCAATGGAAGAATTATATGATTATGTAGATGAAATGTCTGAAGATGTCGATGAACTTCTTCAATTACTTCGTGAATATTGTAAAGAAGATATTGTAATTACAAACTATTATGTACCATGTAATATCAATTCTGATAAAGCAAGTAAAATGATATATTATGCGAATAAAAGATTAGATGCGATAGCTAAAGCATATCAAATTACGGTTGTTGATTTATCATCTTTTACAATAAATAAAGATTATTTTGATGATGAAACAGCTTTACTTTCTAGAGAAGGTGAAAAAGAACTAGGAAAAGAAATGATAAAAATCATTAATAATTCTTTATTAAAATGAAAAAATGCTATATAATATATATAGAGGTGATATCATGCAAAAATCGATTTTTTCTAAAGTATTTTTATGGATGTTTGTCGGTTTATTTGTTACATTCGCAACAGGTATTTATGTAAGTACTAATGAGAACATGATATATAATATCTTTAGTACAAGTGCATATTGGATTATTTTTATTGCCGAATTATTATTAGTAATCTTTTTATCGGCGCGTATTCATAAAATGAGTTTAACGACAGCGATTTTTTCGTTTTTAGGATATTCAGTATTGAGTGGTCTAACATTTTCATCTATTTTCTTATTGTTTAATGTTTCATCCATTATTTTCATCTTTGCTGTTACATCTGTATTATTCTTAATATTTGGTTTAATTGGTTATTTTACTAATATTGATTTATCAAAAATGGGGATAATTCTATTGTTTGGGTTAATCGGTATTATTCTCGTATCGGTAGTAAATATTTTCTTAGGTAATCCTACTTTAGATTTAATAATTAGTGTGATTGCAGTTATTATATTTGTCGGATTTATTGCGTATGACATTCAACGTATAAAGGCGTTTAGTAATGTTATAGATGATGAAAATAAAGTAGCAATCATTGGAGCTTTAGAATTATATTTAGATTTTATTAATTTATTTATTCACTTAATTTCTATATTTGGTGATCGTCGTAACTAGTATATACTTTGGTATATACTTTTTACATGAAAGGAGATTTTATGACTAAAGTAGTAACTATTTGTGGTAGTATGAAATATAAAAAAGAAATGATAGAATTAGCTACGGAATTAGAATTAGAAAAGGGATATGTTGTTATTCAATGTGTTTATAGTGATCGTAATTATAATGACAAAGAATTAGATATTTTAAGTCAAATTCATTTTAAAAAAATTGAAATGAGCGATGCGATTTATGTTGTTAATATCGATGGATATATCGGTAATTCTACTCAAAAAGAAATTGCGTATGCAAAAAAATTAAATAAAGAAATCTTATATTTTAATGAGGGGTTGTCAAACAATTAAAAAGTTGCTATAATATAGAAGCATTAAATTTCTATGACATTTAAAATGTCATGGCGGAAGGAGAGAGATTATGGCTAAAAAAGGAATTCATCCAGAATACCAAGAAACACAAGTAAATTGTGCCTGTGGAAATACTTTTACTGTAAAGTCAACTCATGAAACTCTTCATGTAGAATCTTGTAATCAATGTCATCCAGCTTACACTGGAAAACAAGGACTTGCAAAACAAACAGGTGCAGTGGAGAAATTCAATAAAAAATTTGGTTTTGATCAAAAGAAATAAGAAGCACATGAACTTCTTATTTTTTAAAATGATGGGAGAAAAAAATGAATTTAGAAAGAAATCATTTAGTAAAATTAACAGATGGAAAGCTATATTTGATTTTAGAAACGATTGAATTAAATAATGTTCGATATCTTTATCTAATGGAACAAGAAAATCCACTTAATCTATTCTTTTATAAAGAAGAAAAAATAGGTAATCATGTAGGTTTAGTTCTTGTAACCGATACTGAAGAAAAAGAACGAATTATGAAAGCTTTTTATGATGTTATGAAGAAAACATTACAAGAAAAAAAGGGTATTCAAGATTAACCCTTTATTTTTTTTATCCATTTTCTAATACTTGGATAAACTTTTTGATATAAAACATATAATGGTTTATTTAAGATAAGATGAAATTCCCCAATAAACTCTATATATTCTCCACCTAAGCGTTTTTTAAACAAATGTATCCCATAACCATTATCTTTTGGGTTAGGATCACCAATGGTACCAAAGAAATCAATTGTTTTGTATCCCTGATCAAACGCATCTTTAATAATGGTATAGTAGAGTAAGTAATTAGCATTTAACTCTCTTAATAAACGATGATTTCCCCCATGAATTGTCCATACTTTATCATTGTATTTAGCAGTCATAATAGATGATAATACGAGTTCTTTTTCGTCAATTTGTTCAATATTGGCAAACTCTTTTTCTACTTTTTCTAGATTCTTCTGTAAATCTTTTTTCTTGTTTTCTAATTTTTGTTTATTTTTATATTTACTTTCATCTAAAGATTCCCATTCTTGTTTTAAAGATTGAATCTTTTTTTGATATGTTTCCTTTAATTTTGAAATATCAACTTTTATAACATATAAATCACTCATATTATGTTGGTGAAGAGTGTGATAAAAGTTTAAATAATAGTCTTTATTAAAACAAAATAAATGTTCACGAGCAGCTGTTTCTTTCATTGTTAAATAAAAGTCATCAATATTTTGTTCATCCCCAACAAATACATCTAAATCATATTGATTACCTTTGTTTAAAATCTTCCTTGTTGTTGGATGCATACCTTTATAAATATCATCAAAAGAAGTTTGATCTAAATTTAGGCGGAAAGTATATCGTGGTTCACGATTTTCAAAGTTTTTATTAAAACCTAAGTGTTTTAATCCACATTTTTTTAAGAAAGTAACCAATTCAAAATTGTTTTTTTCGGGATGAATCACATTTCCATCCGCATCTAAATCTTGTAATTTAATATCTGGATCCATTGCAATAAAAATTGCTCCTCTTTTTTTACCGAATTTCTTTAATTCTTGAAGAAACTTTTGAACAATCTTATGATTTGAAAAGTCTGTAACAAATCCTCTTGGAATATAAAGATAAGTATATTTTCCAAATAAATGTTTTTCTAGAATTAAAGCCGTTGCGACCAATGTTTGATTACTTTTAAGTCCCACACGATGAGGCACAAATCCTTTTTCTTTACTAACATCTCCCCAATAATACGACTGCATAAAATGAGATTTTGTGGGATGATGACTTACAAATTCTTCAAACTCTTTTTCTTTTACTTGTTCTACAAATTCCATAAGAATCCTCTTTTCTATTGCCTTTTTAAGTATAACCTTAAATTCTTTTTTCGTCAATGGTTCAAGAATAAAAGATAGTTATCCCAAATATCTAAAACAAAATACCCCAAATTATTAAAGTAAAATACCCCAAATATTTAAAATAAATGAATAAATAATAGAATTTTATGATACAATGATTGTGGAGGGGATTCTTGTGGAATATTTAAAAAGAATTGTTGATGAGGAATTAAAAGAAAAATTATCTACAGTCGGTGCGGTTCAGATTAAAGGACCAAAATGGTGTGGAAAAACAACAAGCGCGAAACAAATTGCGAAAAGTGTATTAGAAATGCAAAATCCAGATTTACAAGATAATTATATCGAGCTTGCAAATACCAAACCTTCTTTATTATTAGAAGGAGAAAAGCCAAGACTAATTGATGAATGGCAAATGGTTCCTAAACTTTGGAATGCAGTTAGGTATTCAGTGGATCAATCCGGACTTACGAACCAGTATATTTTAACGGGATCTGCCACACCTGTTGACGATGATTCGTTACATAGTGGAGTTGGAAGATTTGCGTTTATAGATATGAAACCAATGTCATTATATGAATCAGGTGATTCTAACGGGAAAATTTCTTTACTTGATTTAATGAATGGGAAAAAGAATATAGATGGAATCAAAACGGATTTGGATTATGAAAAAATTGCTTATGCATTATGTCGTGGAGGATGGCCAAACTCCATTCATTTAGATCCGAAACAAGCTCTTCAAATTCCAAAGAATTATTTGGATGTATTATGTGAGTCGGATATTTCCAAAGTAGATGGTGTTAAAAGAGATCCTGAATTAATGAGAACGATTCTACGTGCCTATGCGAGACAAGTATCAACCATTGATTCTGACAAAAGTATGATTGCGGATATAAAAGCAAATTATGCGGACGTGAGTGATGTTACCATTTTAAATTATCTAAAAGTATTAAAAAGATTGTATATTATTGAAGAAATACAGGCATGGAATCCTAATATTAGAAGTAAAACATCGATTCGCACTTCTCCTAAAAAAAGTTTTGTAGATCCATCCCTAGCTGTATGTGCATTAGGATGTTCACTAAAAGAGTTGATGTTAGATATTAATACATTTGGTCTTTTATTTGAAAATTTAGTCAATCGTGATTTGAGTATTTACGCAAGAAAAAATGGGGGAATACTTAAACATTATCGAGATCGTTACGGACTAGAATGTGATAATATTATTTGTTTTGAAAATGGAAGTTATGCTTTGGCGGAAGTAAAATTAAGTGGATCTAGAGTCAAAGAAGCAGAAGAACATTTGTTACAATTAAAGAAATTAATTGATGAGAGTGATGCAATTAAAGTAAAGCCTAGTTTATTGATGATTATCACTGGTACTGATATGGCTTATAGAACAGAAAGTGACGTATGTGTGATTCCAATTGGATGTTTAAAAGATTAATATACATGGGGGAGGGTATCTGATATTGATATTTTCCTTCTTTTTTTGTACAATAAAATAAGAATAGAAGGTGGCATATGAGAACACGAAAGAAACAAAGAATTATTATTGGGACATTGTGTTCTATTCTAGTTGGTTTAGCAATAGGATATGCTGTTCTTAGTAGTCAACTAAATATTCAAGGAACGGGAAGTGTCATCTCTAACTTTCAAATCTTATTTACGAAAATAGAAGAAGTAACGATGAATGGAGCTAAAACCATTCAAAAAGAAATTGTAGGAGATACCACCGCCAACTTTATTATTGATCTAAAATCCCCTGGATCAAATGGAGAATACATCATTACGGTAGAGAACCGAGGTAATATTGATGCTTATGTGAAAGATATTAAAGGAGTCGTAGATTCTAATAAAAAAGAACCTAAAGATATCCAATTTAGTATAGATGGATTAAAAGTAAATGATAAATTAAAGGCAAGAGAAACAAAAACGTTTAAAGTCAAAGTAAACTGGGATAGTAATTCAACTAGTATTCCAGAAACGAGTAAAGATTTAAGTTTAACGATTGATTTTGTACAAGATACAAATAATGTTGTGTCAGGAGGAAATATCACAGAATTAGTCCAAGATTTATTAGAAACGAGTCCAGAAGGAACTTATGAATATATGGGAGGGACTTATTTAAAAGGAGCTCAAGATTCCAACTACATATGGTTTGATGGCTTCTTGTGGCGAATCATGGGAATCAATGAGGATGGAAGTATAAGAATGATTACGGAAGAAAATGTAACCGCAATTTCTTGGGGAGCAGAAAATACAGCTTTAGACAATGACAATAGTTATGTGAATGATTGGTTAAACAATTATTTTTATCCAAAGATAAAAGATAAAGATTTATTAGTTAGTCAAATATGGTGCAGTGAGAAGACAAACGATTCAAAATCAAGAAGAACAACATGTAAAAACAATCAATCCAAGTTACCTCAGACAATTGGTTTATTATCGTTAGATGAAGTAAATTTTTCTAATGACACTTCTAGTTATTTAAAAAATGGACAAATTTCTTGGACATTAACACCTAATGACGAACAGAAAATGTGGTATATGAATTCTGAGATGATTTCAAGCAATTTACTTCATTTTGCGGATGGAGTTCGTCCAGTTATTAATCTTATTGATTCTATCACTATTTCTTCTGGAACTGGTACCTTACAAAATCCATTTATTATTGAAGATAGAAGTACAACTGGAAAGTCAAATGATCACAGTTTAATTGGAGAATATGTAACGTATGCCGGAAGAAACTATCGTGTGGCAGAGGCATCTTCTATAGGAACAAGTTTAATTTTAGATGGTTATTATGATTCAAATAACGATGGAATTATAGAAGAATCTGATAAAATGCAATATAACTCAAACGATGCTAATACTTGCACGTTATGCACAATGATAAATGAAGACCCATTTGTTAATTGGATTAGTAATAATAATGAATCAGATAAAGCTAAATTAGTTTCAAAAACTTGGTATCGAGGAGATAATTTTTATTTTGGAAATAATTATAAAGATAATTTAGAAAATACAAGCAATCCTTATGTTGGAAGAGTAGGGGTAATTCGAATGGGAGAAATATTATCAGGACAAAGTGAAACAATATTATCAAAAAATCATACGACATATGTTTTCTATAACAATGCTCAAGATTATTGGACACTGACACCCTATAATACACAGGCTTTATATATAACTCAGTATGGTTTTATATCATATATTTATCATAGTACTAAAGCAGTCCGCCCAGTCGTAATGATTGGTCCTGATGTACAAATACTTGGAGGAAATGGAACCTTTAATGAACCGTTTCAAATATAAAATATTAAAATAAGTAATAAGAGAATGGACGTTTCATTAACTATTCTTATTACTTTATAATGATGTTTTATTTTTAATGTATTATAATTCATTTGCAAAATATAATGAGGTTGTTTATTGAAGTGATCTTTACACTAATTGGATTAGTTGTTACAATTGGATGTATAAAAGAACAATTTAGCAAATAGTACTAAAACTCCCATATTACTTATGAGGAGTTTTATTGATATTACTTTCATATTTTAAAAGGATTCAGTTGCGAATAACCTCTGTGGCATGTTATAATATTAAACGTATAATGGAGGCGAGAAGATGTTAGAAAAATTAACAGATAAAGAATTTAATGAATTTGCGAAGGGTCATCCACAAAGTAGTTTCTTTCAAAGTTCTTATTGGGGAGATTTAAAAGAACATAATGGATGGAGAAAACATTTAGTTGGAATAAAACAATCGGGGAATATTGTTGCGGCCACACTTCTTTTATCGAAAGTAATTCCTGTATTAAAAAAGAACATGTTTTATGCGCCTCGTGGTTTCTTATTAAATTATGAGGATTCTGAACAAATCAAATTGTTTTGTGAAGAAATTAAAAAATATGTAAAAGAACAACGCGGTATTTTTATCAAAATAAACCCTTTAATTCCGTTCCGTGAACGAGATGTAGATGGTAATATTATTGATTCTCTTAAAAATAATAAAAAAATAGTAGATACCTTAAATGAATTAGGATATCAACATATTGGTTTTGATGAAACAATACCGAATTTAGAACCCCGTTTTATTTCGGTACTAGAAATTGAAAATAAAACAACAGATGAACTTTTAAAAGATATGCGTGCAACTACACGTTGGAGTATTAAAAACTCTTATAAAAACAGTTTACGTGTGATAGAAGCCAAGAAAAGTGATTTACCAAAGTTTAAAGAATTAATGAAACATACTTCTGAACGACGAGGGTTTATTGATCGACCTCTTAGTTATTATGAAAATATGTATGATGCATTTCATAAATCAGGAAACATTAAAATTTTATTAGTGGAATTAGATTGTAATGGACAAATAAATAAATATAAAGAAGATATTGAAAATATTCAACAACGTTTGAAACAAGCGGAAAAAAGTAAAAAGAAAAAAGAGGGTCAAATTAAAGAGTTAACGAGTGAGATTAATAGTATTGAAAAAAAACTTGAAGAAGTAAAAAAACAAAAGAAAGCGTATGGAAGTAAAGTGATTGTAGCTGGTGGTCTTTATATGCTATTTGGTCGACAAATTGTATATTTGTTTGGTGCAAGTTTAAAACCATTTATGAAATATAATTCACAATATTTATTACAGTGGGAAATGATTCAATATGCTGTAGATCATCACTATCAAAACTTCAATTTTTATGGCATTGAACCTGCTTTTCATCGTGATCATCCAATGTATGGTTTATTTGATTTTAAACGTGGTTTTAATGCTAAACCAGTAGAACTAATTGGTGAGTTTAATTGTGTTGTAGATTCTAAAGGATATAAGCGTTATAATTTTATGTTAAAAGTATATAAATGGTTAAGAAAGGTGCGAAAATAATGAAATTAAGTATAGCTAGTGATCATCGTGGAGTCGAAGTTAAAAAGGAATTAATTACTTATTTGAAATCTTTAGGGTGTGAAGTCATTGATTATGGAACTAATACAACTACTTCTGTAGATTATCCAGAATATGCATTTAAAGTAGGTCAGAGTGTAGTAGATGGTGTAGTTGATTTAGGAATTGTGATCTGTGGCACTGGTATTGGTATGAGTATTGCTTGTAATAAAGTAAAAGGTGTAAGATGTGCAAAAGTACATACAACTAAAGAATGTATACTAACAAGATCTCATAATGATGCTAATGTAATCGCACTTAGTGCCAAAGAATCAATGGATTTATTAAAAGAACTTGTTCATACATTTATTACAACGCCTTTTTCTAATGAAGAACGTCATATTCGACGTATTACCCAAATAAAGGAGTATGAAAATGCTTAGGTTAGTTCTCTATATCTTTTTCGTTCCTTTTACGATTTGGGCATTAGAAAGTATTAATTTGAATGGTATTTTTAAAAAGAATCGCTATTATCAAGCGAGATTTGTCTATTTATTACTTTCTCTTGCCCTTTCTTACTTGGTAGTAAATTTCTTTATGGATTTTTTTACTACAACATTGATACAATAAAAATATATTATTTCATGGTAAATGATTAGAAAAAAATAAAGACACTAAAATTAGAGACTGCTGAAAAAGTAGTGTCAATAAAAACAAGAAATTAGATTGCGTATCTATTTTTCTTGATTTTTTTATTTTC
>CALVJM010000003.1 GCA_944332155.1 uncultured Bacilli bacterium | reverse complement strand
TATTACACAAGATACGAAAAACGCGTTTTTCTTTATAAAATAAGGGATTACGCGTTTTTGCTGTAAAACTCAAGATAATATACCATATCTTTTTGATTATTATACAATAATTAAAATATTTTTTTTATATTATACAAATTTATACAGTTAAATAAATTAGTTAAAGCATTATGGATTTTTATTTAGGACTATTCATTACGTAAGTGTATTAAAATATATTCTAATAAAAGAATATGTTATATTTAATAATGTAAGACGAATATGACTCTAATGAACTGTAATCTATTTGTCTATCCTACTCTATTAAAAACAAGTAGGGGAAGGGGAATAAAAAATAGGGGTAGTAGATATAAATTTTTGTAATGTGTCATTTTAGATTTAAATTAATGATACTTAAATAAATCATATTTTCACTGGGATTATCTATTATACCATTGATTATTTTAATTATATGAGTATATAATATTTTACATAAATGATAATAAGCATGTAAATAGACTAGATGGTAAATTCTAAAAAAGAAAAAGAGAGTTCTTATTTCAACTCTCCTCTTCCCTACTCTTAATTTGTCACTTTACGTGATTGAATTTCAGCAATTTTTTCTAATACTTCAGATGCATTTTTTTCATTAATTTCAGTATATCCTAATTCTTTTAATGCTTGTATTTTATATGTATTTAATTCTAATGTACGACTCATTTTCTCTTCACGTTTGTGTTCAATTTTATTTTCGAAACGTTTATGGGCTTCTGCAATCTTTGTTTTGCTTGGAGCACCACTTTCATACAATACCATTGCGGTATAGAAGATACTTTCAAATAAGAACTGTTCTTCTTTTTCAAAGACAAATTCTTCAGGTTTAACAAAACCAGCTGCTTTAGATACATAGCCTAATATATATTTTAATTCTTTGTTTGTGTCCATTGCTTGTAAGAAATGATATAAATATTTAAATATATAGTAAGCTTGATGATCTTTGTCGTCTTCTAACTTTTCTTTCATCAATTCTATAATATCATGCATTACTTCTTTATTTTGTTTTGATAAACCATTATATATTGCGTTAGTCTCATTAATCGCATTCATCTTTTCATTATTTTCAAATAAAGCGTTAATGCGTGTTTCAACACTAAGAATATAATCTGTATCTACTTTAATTTTTTTTAATTCATCTCCAGATTTAATTCCTAACAAATTTAATAATAAAACTTTCTTGTCTTTAGGCCATTTATTTATATCATCTAATTCTAAATAATTGTAAATCATCTGTCTTGAAACACCTAGATATTTAGCTAGTTTTACCTTTGATATTCCAAGCTCGTGTAATATTTCGTTTAGTCTTTCCATAACTACCCTCCTATTAACATTTTACCACTTCATTGTCAAATGTCAAGTGTAAACAAAAAGTATAATAAAAAACTATGAATGGAATCCATAGTTTTAAATTTGTTGACTATTACGAGTGGTAATATTCTTTTTTTGGAATAGTTTAATTATATAATATAAAGCAATCATTACAATACTAGTTATTAATAATATTGTTCCACTTAACTTTAAGGTCTGTACAGGAATCGCAACATTTTTTCCTAGTAAATCGGTAGATAAAATTTCTTCTATTAACTGAATAAACATAGGAAATAAGAATAATACAATTGTTCCTGCTAGTGTACCCGCAATTCCTACAGGACGTAACCAATGATAAAATGATTTTGATATTACCATAATAAATATAATTGATAAAACAATAACAATTCCCATTGCTAGTTTCATTCCCAATGTGTTCATACTTGCATATAAATTTAACATTGTTTGTTGTTCTTTTGGTAAAGAAACTGTTTTTTCGGTAATTACTTGTTCAACTTTTTGTGATAGTTCTTCACTATGAGATGTAATTGTATCACGTAATTTTTGTTCTTCTTCGGGTGTTAAAGTCGTGTTTAATTCTTTAGTGACTGTATCTATATTATTATCAAAGAATGTTCCTAGTTGTTCTTTTAATTTTTCTTGATCCAATTCTTTATTTTGTTGAATTGAGTTAGCAAATTCATTTAAATATGAAGTAGATAAATCATTTAACTCTTCGCTTTGAATAATCTTTTCTTCTAATATTGTTAATTGTTCATCACTCACTTCTGGAGCGATATCTTGTACTATATTAGTTATTTCACGAACATTTATTTGATCTAAAACTACATTAGTAACAACACGAGAAGTAATTTCTTGGATGGAAAAGCTAACACATAAAACAATAGAACTACAGAATATAACTAAACTTAAAAGAAAAATTCCTAATTTTTTCATAAATCCTCCTATAAATACCATAACTTCTTTTGATTTTTATGTACTTCTTTAATTATTCCACTTCCAATACATTGATCTTTCATATAAAGGACACAAGCTTGTCCAGGGGTAACTGATTTTACTCCTTGTGGGTATTGTACTAATATTTCACCATTATCTAAGTATTTTAATTCAACTTCATTATCTGGTTGGCGATAACGAAATTTAGCTGTACAATTGGTTGGACGTTCATCACAGTTAAATACAACCGTATCTATAATACAAGAATCACTTATTAAATAATCTGTATTACCATAGGAAATATATAAGATATTTTTATTTAAATCTTTTCCAACAACAAACATTCTTTCCTTTGAACCACCAATATGAAGTCCTCTTCTTTGACCGATAGTATAATACATTAACCCAATATGTTTTCCAACTACTTCTTTAGAATCGATATCTACTATATCACCTGGCATATTTGGTAAATAATTTTCTAAAAATTTAGTAAAATTACGTTCTCCAATAAAACAAATACCAGTAGAATCTTTTTTACGGGCTGTGATTAATCCATATTCTTCGGCGATTTTACGCACTTCTGGTTTTTCTAACTTACCAATTGGAAATAATACATTTTGTAATTGTTCTTTAGATAATTGAGCTAAAAAGTAAGTTTGATCTTTATTGTGGTCAACAGCTCGTAAAAGCTTACCATTTTCCATTTGAGCATAATGACCAGTCGCAATATAATCTGCCCCTAACTTTTTTGCTTCTTTAACAAACATATCGAATTTAATATATTTATTACACATTAAATCGGGATTAGGTGTACGTCCTTTTTTTAATTCATCTAAAAAATAAGTAAATACATAATCCCAATATTCTTTTACAAAATCTACGCGATGAAGAGGAATACCTAACTTTTCGCATACAGCTTTAGCGTCATTATAATCTTCTTCTTGAGGGCAAATAGAATGATTTTCTAAATCAGGGTTTCCTAATATATCATTATTTAACATACTATCCCAATTACGCATAAAAAGACCAATTACTTTATATCCTTGATTTTTTAATAGAATTGCAGCTACACTACTATCTACTCCTCCACTCATTCCCAAGACGACTGTTTTCACATTATTCCTCCTTTCAATCAAACACATTATACTATAAGAGTTAGAAAAAAACAACTAATAGCTGTTGTTAAAAAATTTTTAAAATATAAGAAATTAATTTAGGCATTACAAATATTTCTAGTGAGCTAGTTATAATTACACCTACAAGAGATAGTATAAGAATAAATAAATATTTATTTAAAATAAAACGAAAATCTAATCTTTTTTTATGTATTAAGGAATCTAATAGTTTTAAAGATAAACTAAGAGAATATATAGTTAAAATAGTATAGATAAAAAAATTAATAATTTGATGAGGAAAAATATAAGCGATAGATAAAAGTATTCCTTTAGTGTGATAGTGATATAATAAACTACCTATTGAAAAACCTAAAGTAAAAGATTTGGAAAAGTATAAAATAATGACAATTGGTAATCCTAATATAGAGACACCTAATAACCATACACTTAAAACATATACAATTTGACTAAATAAAGCTGGTAGGAACGTTGTTTCTACTTTAAGCTGATTCTTATTAATAGATGTTAAAAAGTTATTGAGAGAGTCTTTTACTAGTGTTTGATCACTATCTTTTAAAATGGTAGTAAATAGAGAACCTACAAGTAGTCCAATAATAAATAGTAGAAATAAAAAGATAAATAATTTGCGATTAATTGTTACTCTTTTGTTTAGTTTGTCCATTATCTTGTTCATAATTCACCTCTACTTAAGTGTATTAGAACTATAAAAAAATATTCCTTTTTTTAAAAAAATAGTTTATAATATTAAATGAGGTGTTAAGATATGGCAAAACAAAAGAAAAAGAAAACGTTTTTAAAACTAAATTTAAATCAATGGGTAGCTATTTTTTGCCTTATATTGGTAATAGCTATGGTTGTAGGACAAGTTGTCGCTTATTATTAAATGAGTTTTCTACTCATTTTTTTCTTTTAATAAATCACGTATTTCTTCTAACAATAGTACTTCATCTGGTTTTGTATCTTTTACTTCTTCGTGTTTTTTAGAAAAGTGTGAAAGTATTTTAACAAATATAAAAACACATAACGCGACTATTAAGAAATCAACAATACTTTGAATAAAGTTACCAACTTTAATTTGAGCATCCCCTACTCTAATTAATACATTCGAAAAATCAATACCACCTATAAAAATACCAATAATTGGCATCAGTACATCATCAACTACAGAACTTACGATTTTACTGAATGCGGTTCCCATTAATACACCGATTGATAAATCTACTACATTTCCACGATCAATAAATTTTTTAAATTCACTAACTTCTTTTTGAATCAATTTTTTTCCTTCTTCTTTTTTGATATTTTTTTTCATTTTATCACTTCCTAACTAGATATTATAACAAAGTTTGTCAATTTTTTCTAGTCTAGTAAAATGCTTGATTATTCAATAAAAGGTATGATTGGAAGTTTTTTGCTGTGATAAAATGAATGCTTCTTACCATAATAATAATGTAGTCTGTGATGAAAGGAGAATTTGATGTTTTTTAAAAAATTTAAATGGCAAAAAACACTTCTTTTTCTTCTTCTATTACTTATTATGCCAATAACTGTCCATGCTTATTCCGATTATATTATCCCTGGTGGTGAAAATATTGGAATTGAGTTGGAAGCAAAAGGTGTAATGATTGTTGGGACTTATAAAGTCGATTCCCAAAGTCCTGCCGAAGAAGCTGGATTAAAAGTGGGTGATAAGATTACGGCAATCAATAATATTTCAGTGGCAACGATTGATGAAATGGTTCAAGCGATTGATAAACATAAAGAAAAAGGAAATATTGAAATTACTTATAAACGTGGTAATAGTACGAATAAAACCACTTTAAAACTTTATCAGGATCAAGATAATGTTTATAAGACTGGCCTTTATGTAAAAGATCGTATTACTGGTATTGGTACACTTAGTTTCATTGATCCCAATACTAAATTATTTGGTGCATTAGGCCATGAAATTATTGAAAAGTCCACTGGTCAAATCTTAGAAATTAAAGATGGTAAGATCTTTGAATCAACCGTAACTGATATAGTTCCGAGCTCGGACGGAACACCAGGAGAAAAAAACGCACAATATAATTATAATAACGTTTATGGTTCTGTCAAAGAAAATACAGAAAGTGGCATTTTTGGTACCTATTCTTCCACCATTTCCGATAAAAAACAATATAAAGTTGCTGTTCCATCCTCCATTAAACTTGGAAAAGCTGTCATTCGTACCGTTATTAGTGGAAATACGGCAGAAGAATTTGAAATTAATATTTTAAAGATCAATGAAAATGATAAGACCAAAAATATATTATTTGAAATTACTGATGATCGTTTATTACAAAAAACTGGCGGAATTGTAGCCGGCATGAGTGGATCCCCAATTTTGCAAGGAGACAACTTTATTGGATGTATTACTCATGTGGTAATAGATCATCCGACACGTGGATACGGGATCTTTATCACTAACATGTTAGAAGAAGCCGAAAACTAATCCGAAATTATTTGATAAAAAAGTTCTGTGATTCACAGAACTTTTGTCTATAATTAATTCAAAATACTATTGTTGACTATTCTCCATTTCAAAATCTTCAATAGTTCCATCTTCCGTAACCATCTTACTTACTTGTTCTTCAACACTTTTCAGTTTTTCGTTACATTCTTTTACTAATTTCATTGCACGAGTGTATTTTTCTATAGATTGATCTAAATCAATTTCTCCATTTTCTAATTCCGAAATAATATTTTCTAATTCTTTCATTTTATCTTCAAATTTTACTTCTTGCTTTGCCATTCTCTTTTCTCCTTCTCTATCTTATCAACTGTTGCATAAATAACTCCATCTTGAAAGTGCAGTGATAAATCTTTATCTTTTATCTGTTCTACACTTTTAATTAAACATCCGTTTTGATATGCTACATTATATCCTTTATTTAATATATGTAAAGGATTAACTACTTCTAATTTTTCGATTTGATATTGTAAATATTGATTTCTATTTTTTATATGTGATGTAATTTGCCTTTGCAAAGTTTCTTGAAATACCTTTAATTGATTTAAAGCTGGTTCAAACAAAACTTCTGGATTTTTAAATATATAAGATTTTTTTAAGTGATCTAAATGTAAGCGCTCATATTCTACTTTTCTTTTTAAATTCTCATTAATTCGTTCTTCTAACAGCATAAGACGTTGTTTTTTGTTATCAAACATAATCATAGGATTTTTTAAAACATAAGAATCCTTCAAGTGATTTAACTGCATTTGATATTTGTTTATATGGTTATTTACAGCTTCATTTAAACGAATTTGTAATTGTTGTAAGTGTGTGATTAAATCATTCATATTGGGAACAGCCATTTCGGCGGCTCCTGTTGGTGTTGGGGCACGTAAATCGGCAACGAAATCGGCAATAGTAAAATCAATTTCATGCCCTACTGCACTAATAACGGGAATAGGACAATCAAAGATTGCACGAGCCACTATTTCTTCGTTAAAAGGCCACATATCTTCGATAGATCCACCACCACGACCAACAATTAAAACATCAATATCATAATCACTGGCCTGTTTTATTTTTTTTACGATATCATCTTTCGCAAATTCTCCTTGTACTAAACAAGGAAAAAGATAGGTTTCTGCATACGGAAAGCGTCTTCTTATAGTCGATATAATATCTCTAATGGCCGCACCGGTAGATGCGGTAATAATTCCAATCTTTTCGGGAATTTTAGGGATTGGTTTCTTATACTTGGCATCAAACAAACCTTCTTTAGCTAATTCTTTTTTCAATTTTTCAAAAGCAATATATAAGTTACCAACTCCATCTTCCATCATTTCATCTACATAAATCTGATAACTTCCAGTAGCTTCATATACACTTACTCGTCCAGTAACTAATACTTTAGAACCATCCATAGGTGTAAAATTGATAAGACGTGCTTTCGAAGCAAACATAATAGCGTTAATCTTACTAGTTTCGTCCTTTAAAGAAAAATAAAAATGTCCCGAAGTATGGGCTTTAAAATTGGAAATTTCCCCTTTTAAAAAGACGGTTCGTAAATTAGCGTCACCATCAAATTTAGCTTTTAAATATCTTGTTAGTGCTCCAATACTAAGATATTTATCTTCATTCATTTTACTCACCTATTTTCTCATGATATACACGATCTAAAACACTGTTAATCATTTTGCGAACATCATCATCACTATAGTCTTTCGCAAGTTCAATAGCTTCATTAATACATACAATATCAGGTGTATCGGTATAAACTAATTCGTAAATACCCATACGTAATATTGCTTGATCAGTATTACCTAAACGATCAATTGTCCATTCTTTCATATATTTATTAGCTAATGTATCAATTTCATTTTGATAAGTTATAACACCAAAAACAATTTCTTTAACAAATTCATTATCAATTGGAAGAACTTCTTTCATTACATCTTCAACATCATAATTCATCTTATTTTTTTTATAAACATTGATTTGATAAAGAATTGTCATAATTTTTTTTCGTAATTCTGTTCGATTTAATTGTTCCATAAAATCACCTAAATTCATTATATCAAAAGTTTATCAAAAAAGAAATAGATTTGTTTTACTATCAGTGTCCAACTATATTTTATCACACGAACAGGTGTTCGTCAACAAGAATATAAAAAAAATAGTTTACACTATTCTTTTATAAATTTTTCTCCTTTACCTTGATAAATGCTGATAATACACCAAATGTTTAGATATAGAAGCATAATTATAAATAAAGTCCATCCTAAAATTGGAACAATAAGACATAAAATCCAACTATAAGGTGCATTGTAAATTTCTTCTCCAGGAACTCCTAATTTAGCTGCCGCCATACATAAACTTTGGATTACAAAAACACTAAACATAATAGGAAGTGGGAAAAAACAGCATATGGTTCCTAACACCCAATAAATAACATTCGCATACCATGCATCACGACGATATGTATTTAATAAAGCAGATAAGATAATTCCGATTAAACTATTTCCTAATAAAAAGAAAATTAACCATATCCACCAATTTTTTCTTTTTAATAATTCCATATTGTTCCTCCTTATTATAGTATAAGTCATTTTACAATATTTATCAATCTTTTTAAAAGTGTTTCACATAATTTTTAATGCTTATCTTTTAACATTTCTTTTAATTCAAACAGTTTATTTAATGCATCCATAGGAGTCATTTCAAGAGGATTTATTTGCTCTATCTCTTTTTCTATTTTAGATGATTCTTGATTCATAAGTTCATCTAGTGGTAGTGCTTCTTGAATTTTAATATCACGTTTAAATTCTTTATTTTCATACACTTCTAATATTTCACTCGCACGTTTAATTAATGCATCTGGCATGTTAGCTAATTTAGCAACATGAATACCATAACTCTTATCAACACTACCCTCTTTAATTTTATGTAAAAAGATAATATTTCCATTTTCTTCTAAAGCCGATACATGAATATTCTTAACACCAGTTAAGGTTGTTTCTAAATCAGTTAGTTCGTGATAATGTGTCGAAAAGAATGTTTTAGCTTTTATCTTGTTATGGATATACTCGATAATAGACTGGGCTAATGCCATACCATCAAATGTTGCAGTTCCACGACCTAATTCATCAAATAAAATTAGACTTTTTTCGGTCGCATTACTAATCGCATAATTAGCTTCCATCATTTCTACCATGAAAGTAGATTCACCACTTACTAAATCATCACTTGCGCCAATACGAGTAAAGATGTGATCAAATATTGGTAGTATTGCTTCTCTAGCAGGCACAAAACATCCCATTTGAGCCATAATAACAGTAATAGCTACTTGTCTCATATAAGTAGATTTACCGGCCATATTAGGCCCTGTAATTAATAAGATATTAGTATTATGATCCATAACAATATCATTAGGTACAAACTCTCCATCAATAACTTTTTCAACAACCGGATGACGATCATCTAGTATTTTTAATGTGCGTTCTTCAACAATAGTTGGTCTCACATAATTATTTTCTTCAGTAACAGTGGCGAAAGACTGTAACACGTCAATCTCACTAATTACTTTAGCAACTTCCTGTAATCTTGGAATATATTCTTTAATTTGTTCTCGAATACCAGTAAATAACTCATATTCTAAATCGACAATTCGCTCCTCAGCATTTAAAATTAAAGCTTCTTTTTCTTTCAAAATTGGACTTATATAACGTTCACAATTACTAAGTGTTTGTTTACGTTCATATCCGTATTCTTCTTTGACCAAACTTGTTTGTCCTTTAGAAACTTCAATATAATATCCAAACACACGATTATATCCTACTTTTAAATTTTTAATTCCCGTTTTTTCACGTTCGGTAGCTTCAAATTGAGCAACAAATTCTTTTCCACCTTTACGTAGACGTTTTAATTCATCTAACTCACTATTATATCCTTCTTTAATTAAATATCCTTCTTTTACTGATATTGGTGGATTTTCATATATACTTTCTTCTAATAATTGATACAAGTCATCTAATGTTTCGATTTCTTTATAAAAATGAATACTATCTAATAATTCTTTAATATGAGGTAAAACTTTTAAAGAGTTTTTTAATTGAATTAAATCTCTTGCATTCGCATTTCCAAAGGCAATACGCCCACTCAAACGCTCTAAATCATATACTTCAAATAAATCATTTTGTAGTTCTTCTTTTTTGATGAATTCATTTAATAATGTTTCTACCATATCATATCGTTTATTAATTTCCACTGGATTAATAAGTGGATTCTCGATAAAGTTCTTTAAACGACGAGATCCCATAGCAGTCTTGGTTTTATCCAATAACCAAATTAAAGAATAGTTACGTTGTTTTAAACGTAATGTTTCCGTCAATTCCAAATTACGTTTGGTATGAACATCCATTTTTAAATACGCTTTTTGTTCACGAATGATGGCTTTTTGAAAATGTGATAAATTTCTTTTTTGCGTATTATTAATATAAGTTAATAAATGTTTAATCGTCTCAATATAACGTGCATCCCCAATATCTGAATAGATATATTCATATTCTTTAATACTGTCAATTTCATCGCTTACCGAAACAGTTAGTTTAAACTGATTCTTCAGCATATTATAAATATTTTTATCAACTTTTGAGGTCATAATTACTTCTTTGATCCCTAAACTAACAATCTCACTCACAACTTTAGATATATTGTGTTCACTTAGGAAAACGGTAATCTCACCAGTAGAAATATCCGTATAGCTAACACCATAGGCGTGACTAAAATCAACTATATTTCCAATATAATTGTTTTCTTTCTCATTTAATGCATCACTATCAATCAATGTTCCTTTAGAGATGACTTGAATAATATCACGTTTGACAATTCCTTTGGTTGTTCGAGGATCTTCCAATTGTTCACAAATACCAATTTTATATCCACGATCTACTAACTTTTCAATGTATATATTGGCCGCATGATGCGGTATTCCACACATTGGAATTCTTTCGTCCAATCCGGCATTCTTCCCAGTCAGTGTTAATTCTAATTCACGAGAAACATTAATCGCATCTTCGAAAAACATTTCGTAAAAATCACCTAAACGGAAAAAGAGAATAATATCCTCGTTTTTATTCTTAATCTCTAAATATTGTCGCATCATTGGCGTTACTTTATTAATATCTACATCTTTTCGGTTCATATTACTTCTCACCTATAAATATTTTAACAAAAATTAGATAATAAGTCACGTTATAAAATGCTTTTTGTAAACAGTTTTTTACTCTTTATGACTATTAAATGAAGTATTATTTGTGAATTAATTTTAAACTTTTTTCTTTCTCTGATTCTAATGTTTTTAGATTTTCATCATATTCTTGTTGATATTTTAGTAATTGTTGTTTTAATTCTGCATAAGCTTCTCTCGTACGAATACGGCTTTGTTTAAACTTACGAATCCATTGCAGTTCTTCTTTTAAAGATTTACGATATTCTATATAACTTTTTAGAAAATATCCTTCTAAAAAAGAGGTACCAATTAAAGTAGATGTGTTCATTAAACTTAATATATCACCATCACCACGCATTAAACTCTCATGAAGTGCTTCACTACTGCTTACGCCAAACATTAAATGCGTTACCGCTTGAAATGATGGTTTAATCTGAAATCTTTTGTGACAACGATGAAATGCTTTGGTTACTTCAATTAGTTCTTTCTCATTCATGGTAGATGGACCATAAGTAGCAAGCAATTGAATTAAGGCGTATAAGTCTTGATTTCTTTTTTTTAAATCCTCCATAGTATCACCTATTTAAGTATATGCATGATTTCACTTATTTGCGCAAAAAAACTTAAACTATTAAAATTTAAGTTTTTTCATAATAAATATTAATTACATGTTTTTTAAATAAGCAATCGCATCATCAAAAGTTTTAACAGGCACTAATGTAATTTTATAATTCTTTTCTTTTTTTACTTTTTGTGCTTCTTCATAATTTTCACCGTCTGGAACAAAGAAGAGATCTGCTTTTTCTTTAACCGCCCCTTTTAATTTATATTGAACACCAGAGATTTCACCAACTGTACCGTCTACATCAATGGTCCCAGTTCCAACGATTGTTTTTCCTTTTGTTAAATCTTCTGGTATTAACTTATCATATATTTCAAGTGCGGTCATTAAACCTCCTGAGGAACCAGATTCGGAATCATGATAAGTAAATTTTACAGTAGGCTTTGTGTCTAATTGATAAATAGGAATTAATAATATACCTAATCTTTTTTCACCTTCAAGTTCAATAACAGGTATTTCAATATCTAATTCTTTTTTTTCTCTTTTTATCGTAAGTGTAATGACATCACCAATAGAGGCATCACTAACTACTTTTGTGATTTGATTATATTCTGTCACGTTCTTATGATTGATTTTGACTAATTCATCACCTACCTCTAACTCTGATCGAACAGAACTATCAATATATCCAACATAAAAGTTAGTTTGTGTAATTTTAATGTCTTTAGAGGCTTTTGTATAAGCTACTATCGTCGCATTTTGTTGACCTTGTTTCAATAATAATTTAGAACGAATCTCAGCATCTTGCATTGTTTCGTGATCATATTTCACTTCTTCTTGTTTAATTAAATCCCAATCTTTATTGATTAGTGAAACTAAATAAGTACTTATATTAGCTTTTAATTCTTTTACGTAACTTAAATTAAAACTTCCTTGGCTAGAAGTCCCACCTTTCACTTGAACGCGATCAGAGACTGGTAATAAACCACCAGGTGCATCAATCACATAAGGTAAAGGAAACAGAAAGAAGATTTGACAAGCTACGATAAAAAGAATGAATTTATAATTTTTTCTAATGAATTCTTTTATTTTCGCATATCTTTTATTAGACATGATTCACAACCCTTCTATGTTTCTATTCTATCACAAAAAAGGAGGCTTTATGAAAAAAATTCTAACAAGTATTAGTATTATCGTTTTACTTCTATTCATGGGAAGCCAACTTTTAATTCATTCTGAAAAAATCCTAAATGCCGTCCTTTTTTCATTAAGTGTTTGGCAGAAAAACATCTTTCCCTCCCTATTTCCTTTTTTTGTACTATCAAGTTTATTAATCCAATATGGTTTTCTTGAATTTATTGGTGAACTTATGAAACCAGTAATGCAGGTACTATTTCGTTGTAAAGGAGAATGTGCGTTTATTTTAATTATGAGCTTATTATCAGGTTTTCCTAGTAATGCGAAATACACGCGAGAACTATATCAAAAAGGAATATTAAATGAGGCCGAAGCCTCTAAAATATTAATGTTTACTCATTTTTCTAATCCTTTATTTATTTTAGGAACAGTATCTATTTTATTTCTTAATAATAAAGAAGTCGGACTTTTAATTCTAATTGGTCATTATTTGACTAATCTTATTATTGGTTTATTAGTTCGTAATTATGTGCCTAGTAAAGAATCTAGAACGAAAGCTAGTCTTAAAAAGGCTGTATTAGCGATGCATGAAAAAAGAATTCATAATTCTTTGTCATTTGGGCAAATTATTACAAATTCTTTGACATCCACTATTGATACATTATTATTGGTATTAGGGGTTGTAACCTTCTTCTTAATTGTTACAACTATTATTGATCAAAATATTCATTTAAATTCTTACCATCAAAGTATTTTGAATGGCATGTTTGAAATGACACAAGGATTAAAATATATTAGTTTGTTACAAATCCCTTTAAAATTTAAAGCAACTTTATCTACCATGATATTATCTTTTGGTGGTTTTAGTGTTCATGTCCAAATGATTGGTATTTTAAGTGATACTAAAATTAGATACTTGCCTTTTTTTACTGCTCGCTTATTACATGCAGCTATTGCGTCTATTTTAGTTTTCTTTAGTTTTGATTTCTGGATTAGTTTATTATGACGTAACACTAATCAATGTAATTCTAGCATATCCATTACCACTATTTCCGGTTATAGTTCCAGAACCACGAGGATTGGGCATTCCACTATTACCTGCAATCATTTGACTATTGGTAAATACTTTTCCTGAATAGTGTGTAGGTGTTCCACTAGCTGTTCCACTTTCAGTAACAGCATTACATCCTTCATAACCAGATATAAAACTAGAACCACTTCCACCAACTGCTTCAGAAATGGTTGTACTATATCGACCAGCTCCACCATAATAACCACTTCCGCCTCCGGTATCACCGTTTCCACCAAAACCGAAGCCACCACTAACTTCACTATGGTCATCACAAGTTCCGCCAGCTGTTTGGGTTCCACCTAAAGGCTGACAAGTACTAGTGGCTGCTTTACTAATACCATTAATTGTTCCTCCAGGACTTCCAGCATATGGATATTTAGTATAGTAATATCCTCCACTTCCTGCGGCTGCGACCATAATACGACTACGTAAACTGGTAGTATCTTTCCAGTTTCCACTTGTTAGACGAACATCGGTAGATCCGCCTCCTCCGGCAAAACCTACATCCGCATTTCCACCACCATTATATCCTCCGATATTAGATTTAGGTTGTTCTCCAACATATACAAACAATTTTTCGTTTTTGGTTAAACTAATTTCACCTACAGTATAAGATCCATTACCTCCAGGATAACTACTATTAGTTGTTCCTCCTTGAGCTCCCCATAACTCTACTTTATAAACACCATCTTGTGGCGCTGTAAACATTTGAAGATCACCAGTATAATCATATACATAAGAATCATCTATAATAAGCACTCGTCTTACTTTTTGATCTAGCTCTCTTCCATCTTTACTGAATGTATAAGTTAAATTATATGTTTGATTTACTTCATTACCTACAGTTCCGGTGACAACAACGCCACACGATTCAACGGCACTGGGAGTACATATATTACCTCTCTCATCAATGACATAATAACCAGGATCAGTAAATGGTAAGTTTTTATTCCAAGTTAAATCTGAAGAACCCTTTAAAATAATAGTTCCTCCTTCATTTGTAGCTTGATCATCAAAAACAATATCGGCGATTGCGGTAATACGAGAGTCGTATTGATAAACAAGATTAATACCAAAATCACCCTCTACTAAAGTATGTTTTACTGGAACTTTAATCTTTAAAAGGGAGTTATCTTTTCCATCTGATACACCAACAATAGTTTCATTTGATATATCAATATCACCAAAGGTACTTCCGGTTAATAATTTAGTGGTATAGTTAATGGTTCCATTATCATTATCAATAAATGAGAAAAAACCTGTTTCTTTATTAATAAGAAGATTTGATGATGTATCATCTTCATAAATAAAAGTTAGACATCCAGCCCCGCATCGTACAGCAGCTTTAATATCTTTTTGATTAAAGCGTTGACTAATTTTACGATTCATAATAGCTTGTTTATGTAGTAATTCGGTTTTAATTCCAGCGTTTAAATATAGTGTTTTTACAATGGTAACAATCTGAACTAGAATGACGACAACAATCATTACTAGAGCGAACGAAACAATTAATTCTACAACAGTAAATCCCTTTTTATTCATTATATTCCCTCTTTTCGATATAACTTTAAAGTCGCATAAGTATTATCATTAAAGATGACAATCGTTCGTCTTTTATTAACTTCAGTATCTCCTTCATCATACTTGATATACTTAATAAAACGTTTTAAATCATTATCAAATTCATCATAATCGTCAATCTGTTCTTGAAAATGATAAGTAGTTAAATCCGCATACGTAACTAATACTTGTTTTACATTTAACTCTTGCATTAAATGATTACAATAATCGGTCTCATACAAATATACATTAGAACAATTACTACCATCATATAAAATAACATATGGCATTGGATCAGAAGTGACACCATCTACAGTACGTCCACTCATATATTCTACTATTCTTTCGAATCCATTTTGCAATATGTATTTATTAATTTCGTTCGTCGCATAAACACCCTCAACTGTATTATAACTAAAAGAGCGATCATACTCGGCTGTGATACGGCGAAACTGAATAAAGATAAAAATCATTGTACTAGCCGCAAAGGTAGAAACAATAAGGGTTTCTACCAACAAAAATCCTTTATTATTCTTTTTTTTCATAAAAAATCATCGCCCCTATCTTGTAATTATTCTAAATATATTATATAATAAAATAGTTATAAAAGCTAGTATAAATAATCAATAAAAGAATAAGGGGATGAAATTTATGCTTAAAAAATATGATTTTGTGAGAACACCACCGGTAGAAATCGCAAATGATATTTTATCTGACTCTGCTAAACGTGGTGCGAGTGATATTCACTTTGACCCACATGAAGATTTTATGTTAATACGTATTCGTATTGATGGTGATTTAGTAGATTATGCTGAAGTTCCAAAAGATATTCAACGTAATTTAATTACACGTTTAAAAATATTAGCTAGTATGAATATTACCGAAACAAGATTACCACAAGATGGAGCAATCAAAGGAATCATTAATGGTATGCCTCTAGACCTTCGTGTTTCTGTTCTACCCCTTTTAGAGGGAGAAAAAATGGTTATTCGTATCTTAGATTATAAACGAAGTCTAGAAGGTATTGAATCACTTGGATTTAGTGATCCTAATTATCAAAAAATACTTAAAATGATTGCCGTACCAAATGGAATCATCTTAATCACTGGAGCAACTGGTAGTGGTAAATCAACGACTGTTTATTCTATGTTACAACGTTTAAACAAAGAGGAAACTAATATTATTACTGTTGAGGACCCTATTGAAATGAGTATTGAAGGTATTAATCAAGTTCAAACTAATAGCGAGATTGGTTTAACCTTTGCGAGTGCCTTACGTTCTATCCTACGTCAGGACCCAAATATCATTATGATTGGAGAGATTCGTGACTCAGAAACAGCACAAATCGCTGTTCGTGCCTCTATTACAGGGCACTTAGTTTTATCTACACTACATACTAATAACTCATTAACTACGATTGAACGTTTATTAGACATGGATGTAGAACGATATTTATTAGCAAGTTCTTTAACGGGAATCGTTTCACAAAAATTAGCTCGACGTATCTGTCCAAATTGTATGCGTATGCGCCCTGCCAATGATTATGAGAAAAAATTATTTAAAGCTATTCTAGGGGTAGATATTACTGAATTACCTACAGTCGATGGTTGTGATGAATGTTCAAATGGATTTAAAGGACGTATTGCTATTCATGAAGTTTTACTTATCAATCAAGATATCCGTGATGCGATTAGTAATGGACTTAAAAAAGAAGCACTTCGTGCCCTTGTTTATACATCTCACGTAACAACAATGCTACAAGATGGTCTTCAAAAAGTATTAAAAGGATTGACTACTTTTGAGGAGATATTAAAAATCATTGAATTGGATGATGATGAACATGTTGAAGAAAATTCTGACTTAAAGGCAGCTATTATGAATGCTAACATGGCATATGAAAATGCAGCTCCTAATGAAACAACAAATGATGCTACCGACCAAACACAAACTAATCAAGTTATAGAAACTTTGTAGTTTCTCAGAGTGTTGACACCCCCTAGAAAAATTGATGTGAATCCCGTTTGGTAAACATCATAAAAACTGGGTTTAAAAATCAAGGACGAACGAAGTAAGTTCATCTAGAGCCTTGATTTTTATTATATAATTATAATATTTATTCAAATAAAGGTTATCCTTATTTGTTATCAATTAATAAATTAATCATCTAAAAACATCTTCTGCATATTCTACAATGTTTGAATCTGGTTCTCCTATATCTGGATATAAATGATTATATAATTCATAATCGCATCCACCGTTATCCATTAAATACTTTATTATTACTTTTAATTTATATATTAATTCATCTTTACTTATCAAATTTCTTGAATCTTCTCTTTTTATTAACTTTCTTTTCTTTAATTCCAGTCGTATTATAAAATTCAATACATTTTTTAACTAACTCTATGTAATTTTCTAAAGATGTGATTTGATTGTTATACAAAGTTTCCTTTTTAAGAAGAGAGTACCATCTCTCAATTAGTAAGTCATCTATTGGTGTACCTTTTCTTGCCATAGAAATAGTAATACCATTAGATTCACAAATTGCTTTGTATTCATAAGATGTATCCTGAATTTCTTGATTGCTATGCAAGATTAATCCAGATACATCGTTTCTTTTAATTTGTTAAGATGCGATAATACAATTAACTATTATAATCAATTAAAAAAAGCTAGTTACTAGCTTTTCCGTTTTTTCTAATGAGTTCTTTATAATGTTTACCTCTTTCTTCAAAGTTTTTATAAACATTATAACTTGCTGCTGCAGGAGAAAAGATACAAGTATAATTTTCTTTGGTATACTTATAAGCAAGATTAACTGCATCTTCCATATCTAAAGCCTTTAAAAGTCTTTTTTTACATCCTTCCCTCTCTAATTCATCTGCTATCATATAACCAGTATCCTTAAGACATATTATATTTTCCAAACTATTATCTTCCATTAAAAAATTAGTTAATAAGCTTAAATCAATACCTCTATTTAATCCTCCGATTATAAGTGTTTTACAATTAGGAATAGCCTTAACACAATTTATGGTAGCTTCTGGAATAGTAGCAATTGAATCATTATAAAAAGTTATTTTTTCATATTCACCAACTAATTCCATCCTATGTTCTAACGGTTTAAAATTATCTATCAAAAGTTTGACTTTATCCTTATCAAGAGACAATATATCACACACACATAAAGCTGTGGATTGTCAACACTTTTTTAGACAATTTTTATAAGGACAATTGTAAACAATATTGCACTGGCGTTTGATAATCTAATGAACCGTGTATTTGAATATTTTTATTTATTGTTATCATTTCATTACATCCCCCGATAATATAATTATACCACTTTTACACATTAAAAGCGAGTAATGATAACATTAGTCGAGAATGTTTACTCGCTATAAATATTATACATTATTTTTTATAAAGCTTCTGTTATACACGGTATAAGTTAATCTTTATGCAATTATATAAATTATTTATTTTCGTTTTTTCTTATAATTACTGGCTTATATTTTTATAAATTTTTATCAGTTATTTTGTTTAACACAATCTTTATAAAAATAAAAGACCATTAACGAAGTTTTTCTTTATAGTTTCTTTTTTTATAACAAAAAAAGTAGTTTTCACTACTTAAAAAGTTAACCACTGAATAATCATATCAATTTGAATATTAGAGAAAAATATAATTAGTGTTGCCATACTAAGAAATGGTCCAAAAGGAATTACGTGAGTATTCTTTTTATATAGAATGTAAAGAGAAATAGGTAGCCCTATAAAAGAAGCTAAGAAAATACTTAATATGGAAAGAGGCCAACCAAAAATCATTCCAAAAAAGAATAATAGTTTAATATCTCCTCCACCCATTGATTCTTTCTTAAATAAGAAGTCTCCTAAACATTTTATCGCAAACATAATCGCAAATGAAATGGCTCCATTAATTAAAGCAGACAGTGCTAAAGTCCATCCTCCTTTGACACAATAAGCTAAAAGTAACAAAATACTTCCTATTAACAAAACTTCATCTGGAATTATATAATAACGTAAATCACTAACAATAATAATTAATAAACTCGAAACTATAATAAGTGCGATAATAAAATCAATACTGAAGCCATACAAAATATAGCTAAGTGCGAATAAACATCCTGTAAGGAATTCAAACATTGGATAAATCCATGAAATTTTTTGTTTACACTTACTACATTTACCGCCTAAACATAAAAAAGAAAGGATAGGAATCAACTCCCATCCTTTTAACTTATGATTACAATTAGGACAGTGAGAGGCCGGAAATACGATGGACTCTCCTTTTGGAAGTCGATATCCAACAACATTGAAGAAGGACCCAAATAAAGTTCCAAACATAAAAATAATAATTGTATAATACATTTCCATAATATCCTCTCCCACTACATTGATTGTATAGAATCATACATTTGAAACATTGGTACTATAATAGCTAAAACGATAACACCAACCATGGCAGTCAGCATAATAATTAAAATAGGTTCTACAAATGTTTTAATACGTGCTACTGCATTTTTATGTAAATCTTGATAATATAAAGATACTTTTCCCATCATTTCTGGTAATTCTCCAGTACGTTCACCAGTAACTAACATTTCATAAGCTGGTACTGGAAATGCCCAATGATCTTTGAAGGCAGTAGAAATTCTTTCTCCAGTACTTAAATTATCAATCGTTTTATTAATTAATTCCTTATAAATTTCATTATTTGTAATCTTCTTTAAAATATTCATAGTATCTGTTATAAATACATTATGACTCATTAATGAACTAAACGTTTTAGTAAACGTAGTTACTTCGTTATAAATGATAACATTACCAAAAACTGGCATATGCATAATCACTATTTGAACCCATCTTCTAAATAAAGTAACGTTTTTATATAGATAGCGGAATATAAGGCAAAAGATAACAAATCCAATAATAATCCAAACAAGATATGCCTTTACAAATTCACTCATATCCATAATAAATAACGTGATTGCTGGAATCTGAGAACCATCCATACTTTCAAAAATCTCGACGAATTGAGGTACTACAAATAACATAACAAAGGTTAATACACCTATCGCAATTACAAAGACAATACTTGGATACATCATCGCTGTAATCATTTGTTTACGCGTTTGTTCCATTTCATCAAAATAATTTGCTTGGTCATCAAGAACTTCTGGTAATGAACCGGATAACTCACTCGCACGAATCATATTAATTAATAATCTTGGAAAAGCTTCCCCTTGTTTTTCCAATGCCTCACTAAAACTTACTCCTAAGTTTAAGTCATAGACTAATGATTTTAAAATACGTTGATAATGTTTATTTTTAAACTGACGTGATAAAATTTCCAAAGATTCAGCAAGCGTAATACCTGCTTTTATATAGGTAGATAATTGGGTTAAAAAGAAAACTAAATCTTTGGTCTTCATTTTAACTTTTCCACTTGCAGTATCTTTATGAAAAATGGTAATCCAACGATTAGTACGAATACTATATACTTCTAATCCTTCATTAATCAAGAAAGATTTTACCTCAATTTTATTGAATGCTTCAAAGTATCCCTTTACCGTTTTACCATTTTTATCTTTTGCAACATATTCATATAAAATACGTCCTGGTTTATCTTTTTTCTTCTTTCTCTTTTCTTCTTCCTCAAGATCTAAATCTAAAACTTCTTTATCAAAATCACGTTTTTTCTCATTCTTCTTCTTTAACGCTTTATTGACTGATGTTTTACTAAATAAATTACTAATATTATGTGGAATACTAGTAATCATGACTAAAACTTGATTAATACGATCCCCTATGCTTGGTTTTTTATTTAACTCGACAGAATGATCAAGATATAAATCATTACGACGAGCTTTTTCTTCTATTTTTTTGCGCACTTTCGCTTCACGTGCTTGCTCTTTTTTGACTTTGGCCTCTACATGACGTTGATGAGCAATTTCTCGTTGTCGCTTACGATAAGCTTGATATTTGTGTATATTAGATAGAAGAAAATCATATACAACTTGAAAGCCACGCATTATATAATAACAAACGACATCAATTCCTAACCATACCATCGCACCAAAATGTTTAATGCGTCGCCAACAAAATGCAAAACCATGATATTCTAACAACAAGAAATAAGATAATACATTATATAACCAGTTAGCACAAATCATTATTCCTTTTATTACTTTGTTTCCTATATAAGTGAATACTTTTACTATTGCTAAAACAATAGTTGTTAACACTTTATATAAAAATAATGCACTAACCGTTACACCAGATATAAAATATTTAAATCCTTGAATAAAAAACATAAATACTTTTGTAAAAATATTTCCTACAAAGATACCAATACGAAATAGAAACTTGGCGCTAATACCGAGACCTTGGAAACTGTATTTAAATAACTTTATTATCATTTGAATGATAAAAGCTACCATGTGATATACGACAATAAACGGTTTCACATAGATCGGTTTATACATAAAAACACCACCATTCTCTTATTCTTTTACCTTAAAATTATAACATAAATTTAGAAAATATAAAACATTTTTTGGGAAAAACATATAATATTTTAGAAAGGAGTTTTATGATGAACTATTATAATCCCTATTATTATATGATGAATCCAATGAACGGCCTTTATTCAACACCATCGGCTTCTCGAGGATTGTTCTCAAGATTAGCTAATGGATTTAACTGGTCAAGTCTTTTAAATAATACGCAAAGAACGCTAGGTATTATTAATCAAGCAATTCCTCTTGTAAGACAGGCAAGTCCTATGTTACAAAATGCGAAAACGATGTTTCGTGTCATGAATGAATTCAAAAAAGTAGACAGCCCTACTCCAACTACTACACCAACTAAAACTCCATCCAATACGATTTCTGAAACTAAAGATACACATACCACTAATAATACTAATTATATAGTACCGAATTCAGGCCCAACATTCTTTCAATAAAAAAATTAGAACCATTCTAATTTTTTTATTTTCTCTATTTTTTTTAAATACAATCTTTCAACTTCAGGATGATTAGAACCTTTTACATTATTAAGCTGTTGCATAAGAATATTATATTGTTCCATCATATATTCTCTGTTTTTATCATGTAGAATACATGGACCATATTGTAGTTCAAATGAGCTATAAGATACCGGTTTATTTACCTTAACCCAATTCATAACTATATATACTTTATTACCTTCCCAAACTACCGATTCATCCTTTAATAAAAATTGGTTTTGCATCATATATAAACGTAGTTCATATAAATAATTATTACTTTGAAGAATAAAGTGATTACCTTGATTTAAAACTTCAGGAGTTAATATTTTCTTGATTGTTCGAGTTCCTAAACCTGCAATAATGATTGTATCTTCGGGATGAATTTTTATACCATTTAAACCATCGGTAACTATAAATTGAATTTTTTCCTTCACTTTATATTTTTTGGCATCTTTAAAGGCATTATTTAACGATTCAAGTTTACAATCACTAGCAATAATTATTCTTTCTGGTTCTTTTGAAGCAAAATAAATGGGAATATGAGCATGGTTACATCCAACATCAATAATTGCTCCATCAGAAGAAACAAAAGAGGCAATTGCCTCTAAACGTTTTGATAACTTCATATAAATTAGTCACCCATATAATCTTTTAATTTTCTTGAACGAGATGGATGGCGTAGTTTACGAAGTGCTTTTGCTTCAATTTGACGAATACGTTCACGAGTAACATTAAACATTTTTCCCACTTCTTCCAAAGTACGAGATTTTCCATCTTCTAACCCAAAGCGTAAACGAATTACCTTTTCTTCTCGTTCGGTAAGTGTTAATAGAATTTCAGATATTTCATCTTTTAACATTTCATTCGTCGCATATTCTTCTGGACTCATATTACGTTCATCAGGAACAAAATCTCCTAAATGAGAATCATCTTCTTCACCAATTGGTGTTTCTAAACTAACTGGTTCTTGACTAATTTTATAAATATCACGTATTTTATCTACAGAAGTATTCATTTTTTTAGCTAATTCTTCTTCCGTTGGTTCACGATTTAATTCCAATGTCAATTGGCGATGTACACGTGTTAATTTATTGATTGTTTCAACCATATGAACAGGAACACGAATCGTACGTGCTTGATCAGCAATGGCACGTGTAATAGCTTGACGAATCCACCAAGTAGCATAAGTTGAAAATTTATATCCTTTAGTTACATCAAATTTTTCAACTGCTTTCATTAAACCAATATTTCCTTCTTGAATTAAATCCAAAAATAACATCCCACGCCCTACATAACGTTTGGCAATACTAACTACTAAACGTAGATTAGCTTCAGCAAGTGTAGCTTTAGCCATTTCATCTCCGGCCGCAATACGATCTGCTAATTCTAACTCTTCTTCCATCGTTAATAACTTAATCTGACCAATCTCTTTTAAGTACATACGAACTGGATCATTAATCGTTAAATCTTTGGTCAAATCATGATCATCTAATAATACTTCTGTTTCTTGACTTTTATTCGTACCACCAGAAGTACCAGCTTCGTCTTCTGTAACAACTGCAATATGATTTTCACTAAATAGATTATACAATTCATCCAAACTATCAGCATCTAACTCTAAACCTTTTAAAGCATTAGCTAATTGTTCATATGTAATATAACCTTTTTCTTTTCCTAACTTTAATAAATCTTTCTTTCTTTCGTCAAATGTTTTAATTTCGTGTAACATATACTATTCTCCTTTTACTTTTAACTCTATAATTCGTTGTGCGATTTTAGCTTTTTCAATAGGATCAGTGATTTTCTGCATTTCTCTTTTCAAACGTTGTTGTTCATAACGAACATTATACTGTCTAATCGCCCTAATATAATCCTCAATTTCATCTAAAGTATATTCTTCTTTTAATGGTAAAGATAAAATTTCACCTAAAGTCGCTTGTTTTTGTTTATTACCCCCTAAAAACGTAATGAAATCAGCTTCATTAATTAAGTGATATTGTTTATAAAAATAACTAATATCACGTGCTAAAAGACGATACTTTTCGGTTGGCATGTATGTCATTTTACGATCATACATTTTGATAACCTCGGGTGACTTCAGCATGTAGTATACCAAATTTTGTTCCGCTTGTGTATACTTATTGCTCAATTGTTCACTTTTTTTATGATTTGAATCTATATTCTTAACCTCTTTTATATCTTGTTGCTGTTTTTTTTCGGTCATCTCTTCCAATTTTCGTCTTAAAAATTCTTCGCTTAGTTTTGATTCCTCACTCATCTTTTTAATCGTTAGTTCCATCAAAACATCATCATTAATAGCTAATAATTCTTGCAATACATCTTGAATATACTTAGCCATATCTTCATTACTTGTTAAATCACGTTGTTGTTTTAGATAAGATATTTTAAAATCCATCACGTTAATAGGATGTTCAATCTTACTAATAAAACGTTCTTTTCCATATTTTCTTATATAATCATCAGGATCTAAATCTTCTTCTAAACGAACAATTTTAGGAGTAATCCCTACTTTTAATAATTCATTAGCGCATGCATAGGTAGCTTTTGCCCCTGCTGCATCACCATCAAAAACTAAAAGAATATTCTTAGCCATTCGTTTTAATAGAATAATGTGTTCTTTGGTTACAGCCGTCCCCATAGTTGCAACTACGTTTTTTACGCCAATAGTATAGGCCCGAATTACATCCATAAAGCCTTCCATAATGAGGACTGTATTCTGTCTTCTTGCTTCATCTTTCGCGCGATGATAATTATATAAAAGTTCACCCTTCTTAAAAATTTCTGTTTCACGCGTATTAATGTATTTAAAGTTGCCTTCCGTTTTATATAATCGACCACTATAACCAACAATTTGTCCCTTTATATCCCATAAAGGAAACATAATACGATCTTGATACATATCTAAATATCCATAGTCATTCTTTAAAATCAATCCACTTTTAACCATATCTTCATAACTATATTTTTTTGATGTAAATAATTTAGTTAAGATATCTCTTTGATGAAGAGCAAGACCAATACCAAACTCTTTGATTATCTCTTCATCAATGGATCTTTTTTTTAAATAGGCACGAGCTTCAATCCCTTGTGACGTATTAATATTGTT
Organism: uncultured Bacilli bacterium; assembly: GCA_944332155.1. Lineage (GTDB taxonomy): Bacteria > Bacillota_I > Bacilli_A > RF39 > UBA660 > Pelethosoma. The sequence continues at coordinate 11,419 of CALVJM010000003.1, read as the reverse complement.
TTGATATAGTTTTTGACTTAACTCATACATATCATATAACGGTTTTAAATGAGTAGTTGATGATTTTGACATACGAGTATCAATTTGAATATCAATTCCAGCATGATCGGCAACAATTTTAACCGCTTCTAGAAATGAAATGTTTTCATAATCCATAACAAAACGGAATACATTACCAGTTGCTCCACAAGAAAAACAGGTATAAATTTGTTTTTCCCTTGATACACTCATACTTGGGTTAGTATCATCGTGAAAAGGACAAACACCAAAAAAGTTTTTCCCTTTTTGAGTCAATGGCAAATATCCCGAAATGACGTCTACAATATCAACATTTCTACGTATCTCATTAATTGTTTCAGTGTTGATTAACGGCATATTATCATACTCCCTACTTATAATATACAACAAAACTTTCTGATTTCCTTTTTTTTACGTCAATTTTTTTAAAAATTTTTAAATTTTAGCAAAAAAGAGCCCAAAGGCTCTATCTATATAAACGCTAAATTGCTTTAGCGGACACAAGAAAACATGTTTCTATCCCTTTCATATCCACTTTTAATATATCCACAAATGCCAAAAAATATTCATTAAACTCTCATTTTTTATATCTTCCATAAATAGTATATGCATATAAATAATTTTTGTAATATACCTTTTAACTTATTATTTTTAAATTGAAAGATAATACTCCCCTCTTGATCAGTTCTATATATTTGAGAGTTTTCTAAATTATCTAACACATCTTTATTAGGATGTCCATATCTATTATTTTTACCAACTGAAATTATCGCATATTTTGGGTTGATACTATCAATAAATTCTTTATTTGAACTTGTCTTACTTCCATGATGTCCTACTTTTAAGATATCTATATTATTAAGATAATAATTCTCCATAATGTCTTTTTCAACTTCTACTCCAGCATCACCCATAAATAACATCTTGATACCTTCATAATCAAAATAAACAACATTAGAATTGTCATTTTCATTTCCATACATTTGATGTTGTAAGAAAGATAATTGATATTTACCTATATTTATTGATTCTATTTCTTTACTATGTTCGATATTTTTATTATCAAGCACTTTTATAAGTTCTAATTCTAAATCATTATAATCATCATTATTAAATAAAACATGCCTTACTTTAAAATGATTAACTAAATTAATACTATCTCCTAAGTGATCGCTATCACCATGAGATAAAATTAAATAATCTATTTTAGAACAACCTAAACTCTTTAAATAAGGTATCACTTCTCGTCTCATTCTTTTTCCATCTATAGATACTCCTGTATCAATCATAATTACCGCTTCTTGATGTGGCAAAACAACAATGGAACAATCTCCTTGTCCAACATCAAAAAATGTGAGTATCATGCTTGTACGAAAATAAGGAATAAAAAAATGAACAGAACACAACAGAATAAATATCTTTAAATAGAAATAATTTTTCCTAATAATTCCTTGAAAACTTAAATAAATAGAAACTTCTAATAATACATACCAAAGAATAGGAAGACGACACCAAAGAAGATCTCCAAACGGAACCGAACTAGCCCCTTCAACCCCCGTTTCTAGTAAGCAAATTAAAAGTGAAAATAAAGAATCAAATAAAGGACATAAAAAGCTCAAAAAACAAATTGGAAATACTAAAAATGATACAAATGGGACAAAAATAAGATTCCAAACAACGCTAAGAACATGAAGTTCGTAAAAATGAAACATAGAAATAGGCGCACTAACTATAAAAGAAAGAAGTGAGATTTTAAATAGCGATAAAAGATAATTTTTAGAAGATAAAAAGTTAGAAAAAGTAATTAAGTAAAAACAAATTAAAAAACTATATTGAAAACCAATGTCATATATCCACCATGGACGATATAGTAAGAATAATGAAAAAATATAGAAAAAAAGAGTCGTATTTTTAAATTTCCAATTAAAATAACGATTAGCCTTAAACGCAACAAAGAAAACAAATGCTCGTAGTAACGAAACACTACAACTTGTCAGTGCGACATAAAAGAATAAAATAATCGAAACAAGAAGAAAAACTTTCTTCTCACTTTTTATTATCTTTTTTATGCCACGAAAAAGAAAAAAAGATAATAATGTTAGATGACTTCCTGACAGTGCGAATAGATGACTTATGCCGATTTTACGAACTTGTTCTTGAAAAGAATCACCAATATTTGAAGAATCTCCAAATATTAACATTTGATAATACTTCGCATTTTGTCTGGTTGATACTTTTTGATATAAACTATGTTTTATAGAAAGAAACCAAGAAACTTGTTTAGAAATAATATCAATTTGTTTAACCTCTATACTCCATACAATACCCTTGCTTAGTAGATAGTTTCGGTAATTAAACAAACCAATCGTTGTATTTTCATCAGGTAAAGAAAAAGTTCCTGATATTTTAACTTTCGTTCCAATTGGAATAGAATAAGATTCCGAAATAAAGGCCTGTACTTTTTCTCTAGCGTTAATTTCTAGAACCGTATAATCTTTCATTTGTTTAGTTCCTGTCACAACACCAGTCACTTCTTTTGTTGTTGAAGAATAAACACTTGGTTTTCCTAATTGAATACGCACATAACTTAAATATAAAACACTAAGTACAAAGAAAAAAAGAAAAAGATTAGAGTGTAATATTTGCTTTAATTTTATTAAAAGTTGATTCTCCAATACCATTTACTTCCATTAATTCCTCTAAACTTTTAAATCCTCCATGTGTTTCTCTATATGAAATAATAGCGGTTGCTTTAGTTTCACCAATACCTGGTAATGTCATTAAAGCTTCTTTAGAAGCCTGATTGATAGAAACAGGACCCGATGATTGACTATTATTTCCTTTACTATCTAATATTGCATCATTAGCAGTAATACGCGCACCATTAGTCACTTCGTTGTTTTGAATTACCTCACCCTTTTTATCTACAATAATAACCATTTCATCTGTAACTATTTTACTTAAATTAATACCACTCGTATCGGCTTCATCTGTTAAACCTCCAGCACTTGTAATAACATCCATAACTCTCGTATTAGCTGGCACCTCATAAATCCCCGGGGTATTTACTTCACCTTTAATATCAACAATCATTGTTTCTTCTTCTATATCTTTTGTTTTTTCTTTTTTAACCACTGTATTTTTTTCGTTCTCTTTCGTTTCTTCAACTACATCAGACGGTTTTACCCAAAAATAAATACTGGTACCAATAAATAACAGACTAAATAAAATTGTAATAATAACTTTCCTTTTGTCTTCTCTCATTTTATCCCCCCTACTAAAATATACGAGTTATCTATACTCATTTCCTTTTTTTTATGAAAAAAAGAATAAGTTTTCACTTATTCCATTTAAATAGTCGTATCTTTCAAACATAACCATCTAGAGATTAGACTTCATAATTCTAACAACGGGGCGAACTCCATAGCCGCTTGCGTTCGACACGTCGTTGTTGTCAAAAATTCCACCAACGAACACGCTCCACGCACCACCACTAGCCCAAGTATGCGCTGAATCAGTCCAATATACAAAATGTTCATAAACATCAATATCCGAAATACCATTCATTGCCATATTACTATAAACCCATGTTGGTAGTCCTTCTATAGAGCCACTACCTTGTGTCCATTCATTATTCCCAGCAATATCAGCAATCTCTTGTCCACTAATCAGTCTTGCTTTATATCCATTATAATCAATGGTATAATCGCCACCACTTCCATTTTGTCTTGTTACATTATCGGCACTCGTTAATGTTACAACTCCATTCCAACTGTCTGTCATATTCTTTAAGTGTTTTAAAGCGGTAATTGGTCCGTAGTTATTATTATATACTCCTTCTGTTCCGCCTGCTTCTTTATAATCTTCTAAGCTTATCCATGCAGTATCTCCTGGAAGATCATGGTCTAATAATAATTCAACAGTGTCTTTTGATGAATCACTTGCCTTTATCACATTCCATTTGTAACAAGTTCTACTCTTATCATCTAATGTCCATGCTTCATCACTATAACACCTTTGGCCTTTAACTGGATCAAAGTATACTTCATCCCCTACAGCATAATCTGTTTTACCACTAGGTTCTGGTATGTCTGGTCGATCTTGTTCTTGTTCTGAATATTGCGTTACTGTTAAATCTAAGGTTAAGCTCTTATTTGTTTGTGGAATTGTTGTCGCATCTTCATTCCATGATACAATAAGTATAAACTTCTTTTCTTCTCCTACTCTTATTTTTTGATTTTCTTTAAAATTAAATAACATAAATCGAATATCTGTTGGTTCCGAAGCATTAGCTTCATCCAATCCTGTAATGTCACTAATATATCCATCTAACTTACCAGTGTTTTCTACTGTTATTTCGTATATTCCAGTAGCTCCTGGTTTTTTCATGTCAACATTTAAGTCTATTTGATGGTCATTGGTCACATCAGCTTGAAGGGTTGTTATATCATGGGTTGTTATCCCCATAGAGCCTAAAACCCCATTGTCAAAATCATTATAATCTCCATTTTCTGGAACTTGGTTAATTTCTTCAATATTAGTAAATACAATACTAAAATCAGATGTAATACTACCTGTTCCTTGAATGTTCAATTGTTGGCTTAATACAGCATATCCTACTGCAAGTCCGATAATGACTGAACATAATACTCCTATAACGATTCTTTGTTTTTGACGTGTTCGCATACCAACATCTCATCTACTTCTATTATGGTATTTTTTATCTTTCTTATTCATTATACTAAAAAGAGTATATGATTGTCAATCTCATATACCCCCCCCCATGCACAGATGTTTGCGATTTGCACACTTGGATGTATATTAAATTAGAAAGTAGTCATTAAGATAACCACGATTCCTAATATAATACGATACCACATAAATAGTTTAAAATCATGTTTCTTTAAATACTTTAATAAGAATGATATACAAAATAACCCTGATAAAAAGGCAACTAAGATACCAATTAAAAAGACTGTTAAATTAGTTGAAATTAATGTCCAAGTACTTGACTCTAATAATTTTAAAAAGACAGCACCACAAACTACAGGTGCGGATAGATAAAATGAAAATTTAGCTGCATCTTCTCTTTTTAATTGAAAAGCACGGGCAGCAGTAATAGTTGTACCACTTCTTGAAAAACCTGGGATAAGTGCGAATACTTGGGCACATCCTATACCGAAAGCTTGTTTGATATTCATTCCTTCTAAGCTTTCTTTTTGTTTCATCTTTTTATCTACGATATAAATAAGAATTCCCATAAAGATTAAAGCGCAAGCAATTAAAATATAGTTACTACGTAATGCATTCTCAATAACTTCTTCAAACAATACACCTACAATGGCAGCAGGAATGGTTGCGACAATTAAATACCACAACATTTTTCCTTCTTTATCTTTTACTCCTTTAGTTAATCCTTTACATATCATAGTTATGAAATCATTAAAGAAGTAAATACCAATCGCTAATAAAGTTCCTAGATGTAGAGCAATATCAAGGGTCATAGCTAAATCATTAGGAATACCCGCACCAATACCAAACACATCTCTAAAAATAATAAGATGGGCACTGGAACTGATTGGTAAAAATTCAGCAATTCCTTGTATAATTCCTAGTATAATAATATCTAATATTCCCATTATTTTCCTCCTAACTGACTATGTTTATTAACATGACTTTATACATTATACCAAAAGGAAAGCTAAAAATGAAACATTTTTAACTTTTTATTAAACTTGTTTTAGTTTTCCGTCAAATAATGAATATAAATAACCATGCACTGGAAGGTTATACTGGTTAGATAAATAATTTTTATATCCTTCTACTTGCTTTATATATGCAGGATCATCTATATTCTTTAGTTTATAATCAATTACATCTATGTGATCGTTATAAACAATAAATAAATCAATAATACCATGAGCACTAGTCTTGCGATCTTCTATAACAAATGGATATTCTTTGTAAATAATCCCATCTGTTATTTTCTGTAGTAATGGTTGTTTTAGAAAAGTTTGGATGCGTTCTTTCAAGAAGTCACTTTCAATAAAAGAAAGATCTGGATTTTTAAAGTCAATGATTTCCAACAATAGATGAGCTTCTTCACCTAATTGTAATATATCATCAATATCTTCTTCCAACAACTGATAATTATCTTTAGAAAAATGAATCTCTTTAATCTCTTCTTCTATTGATGGAAGATGATGTTCAATAATGGTTTCAGTAGTTGTTTTTAATTTCTTTTCTAAATCAATTTTTAGCTCTAACATATAATCTTTCGATAAGTTTAATGAAGAAAGGGATAGTGGTTTAATATATGAGGTTAATCGTTCTTTAATTGAACATAACATATCATTTAAACTACGATAATGAAGACGATCTAAAACTGGTACTATGTCTGGACCAGTATCTTCTTTTAATGATAAATCTGTAACAAAAATCATTTTTTCTTTAGCTCTCGTTAAAGCTACATAAAATAATCGTATTTTCTCACTAATGGTTTCTTTTAAGTAGTTTTGTTTATATAATGTTTTTATCATTGTTTCTTTTAAACCATCTTTATAGTAAGGAAGGATAAAGCCATACTTCTTATCGTATAAGAAATCTCCTTTAACATCATCAATATTAAACTTACGATCCAAAGATGCGAAATAACAAATAGGAAATTCTAATCCTTTAGATTTATGAATATTCATTAATTTTACAGTGTTACTTTGATCTAAAATTCCTTTCATTTTAATATCTTCTTGACCGTTTAATACTTCTTCTAAATAATTGATAAATTCTGGTATATCAAAACCTAGTTCAGAAGCTTCATTAGCTACATGCGATAAATAATCAAGGCGAGCTAAAGTATGATTAATATCACCTACTTTTACTAGTTTACGATAAATATCAAACTCTTCAATAATTTGAGCTAATACTTGTGGTAAAGAAGATGTTGTTAAAGTTGGTAATATATTCTCAATCTTTTTATATAATGTTGTTTCTTTATAAGTTTTTTCATTAATAATATGATATAATTGATCATCACGATATTCCATTAGAAAACTTCGACCAACACTCATAAAGGCATGAACGAAAGTACGATCAAAGCTTTTTTTGTTTAATGAATCTAAAAGAATAAAAATATTTTTTACGAGATGAACATCGTATGAGCTTTTAATAGATTCGTCTTGATATACTTGTAAAGGAATATTGAAATATAAAAATATTTTTTTGTATAAATCATAATCACTACCAGTTTGTAAAAGAATAGTAAAGTCTTTATATACAGCTGGTCTGGTAACTCCTTTACTCATATCAAAAATAGGATATTGGTGTTCTATTTTTTCTTTTATGTCACGGGCAATCGCAAAGATTTCTATTTCTCTTCGGGAAAATGGACTTTCTTTTTCATATGTATAGTTTAAAATGTCCATATGATAATTCTCTCCGGTTTTACCCTCATTATCATACATTTTGTTTCCAGCAACCATTTGATGTTCTTGTTTGTAATTTGCTCCCCCTATTTCATCATCCATCCATGGATCAAACAAAACATTAATATCGTCAAGAACTTCTTTTCGAGAACGAAAGTTTTTAATTAAATCTATTTTAATACCATCTATTTCTTGTTTATATTGATCGTATTTACTTTTAAAAATATATGGATTGGCATTACGGAATTGATAAATAGATTGTTTTATATCACCCACCATATAAACATTATGATTGGAAATATAAGAAATAAATTCTTCTTGGATATCATTCGTATCTTGATATTCATCTACTAAAATTTCACTAAAACTTTGTTTTAGTTCTTGACATACTTCCGGATGTTTTTTTAATAGGTCTAAACTCATACGAGAAATATCATGAAATTCATATGAATTTTCTTGTTTCTTCCATGCCTGCATTTCTTGATCTAAACGTAATAGAATTTGAATAAAGAGCGTTACTGTATTTTTAGTTGCCATCACTTCTTGATACATTTCTTCTTCATTTTCGTAAATAGTTAATTCTTTAATACTTTTAAGAATTTCACCAATATTTTGTTTTAGCTTTTTCAATTCTTCACTACTACCTTTAGGAGCATTTTTTAATTTGATTTGATGAACAACTAAAAAATCTTGATATTTTTTCGCATCTAATAATGGTTGTAAGGCATCCACCACTGCATAATAATAATCACCATCACTTACAAGTTCTAGTTGTGATAATAAATTATTTAGATAAGTGATTTGTTCTTTTAATAAGTTTTGATATTCTTCAACAAACAATTGTAAATATTCTTCTTTATAATAAGTATCAAGATATTTATTTAAATACTCTTGTTTATCAGTGCGTAAGTTTAATTTATCATCATAGTTTAAAATAGCTTGGCGAATACTTTGGTCACTTTTAAGGCAGAATGATTGTATACATTCAAGAAATAAAGAATTATTCTGTTCATATAACTCATTGATAATGTTATCTAAAAGTTCTTTCCTTTTCATAGAAACGATACTACTTGAAGTAATTTTAATTTCTTTAGGTAAATCTAACAAATAATGATACTTCTTTACTAGTGATAGTGCGTAACTATCAAAAGTTGTAATATATGCGGAGTCTAATTGGTCTAATTCTGTTTTCAATTCTGGTTCTTTATTTAGTGCGCTTCGAATACGTTCTTTCATCTCACTAGCAGCAGCATTAGTGAAGGTTAAAATCAGTAGACTACGTATATGGACGCCATGACGAAGTTTTTCAATTACTCGTTCCGTTAAGACAGCTGTTTTTCCACTACCTGCACCTGCACTAATAATCATATTCGTTCCACTTTTGGAAATAGCATCTTGTTGTTCTTTGGTCCATTGTCTACCCATCATTCTCACCTCCTAAATACACCGTATCATTATTCGTTTTAAAGCAAATATCTTGAAACGGACAATAAGTACAACTCCTATTTTTATTCTCCAGTACTTTAGGATTAATTTTAAAATCTCCTTGATTGATTTTATGCCACGCATCTAAGATATGTTGTTCCATTTGTTGATTAATTTCTAAAAGCTGTTGTTTAGTTACCAGTTTTGCAAAACTACTAAAACCACTCTTAGTAGTTTTTAAACCTTTAATCAATTCACTATTTTCATAAGTCTTATCCAAGTGAGAAAGTATAGCTTCTTCATTAAGTGAATATCCTTCTAACTTTAAACTATCCTTTTTTTGTTTTTCTAGACTTTCCCCGTGTTTAGTATGTAAATTATATTGTAAACACTTTTGTAAATAAAAACCTACAACTTGTTCGTGATCTTGCTTTTTTGTATGCATTAATAAGAATAGATAAAATGGCAACTGCATACTAAATCCATATTTTAAATGTTTTAATGATATATCAGTATTTCCTGTTTTATAATCTACTAGAGCGTGATAAGTAATACCATCTTTTTGATAAGATATAATTTTATCAATAATACCTTTAACTTTAATTTTTTCTGACAATTCAACTACGACTTCTTTTTCGTGTTCTTCACTTGTAAAGTCAGTACATAATTGTTGTTCTTTTAAAACATCAATAATATCCCATAAATGTTGTTCTAAAGGATTCCACCAAACCTTTTCTGCAATTTCAAAAGAAGCTTCTTTTACTTGTTCTTGCAGAATCGCTTCTAATTTTTCTTTTGGTTTTGTCCATAAGGATAAGATATAATGATATATATTTCCTACTTTTTGAGAGAATGACTCTTCAAATTCATTTAATTTTAAAATATATGTTAAATAATACTTAAATGCACATTCCATATAACTACTTAAACTGGTATAAGACAAGACAGGGTGATAGTGAAAATTGGCGACTGGTGTGAATTCATGGTGATAACTTAAATAATCATGTACATCATAAGTTGATGTAAGTAGCGTTAATGATGGTGTATATTCATTATAATTACGCAATTGATCTAATTGACTGGCCATTTTAATTTTATTATAATCACCACCATAATTATGTTTCCAATCCCAGGTTGGTTTTACTATTTGAACTGGTAGTTCTTGTAATAAAGCAGATGGATAACAAACACCGTTATCATTAGACAATGTATAACTCATATACAAATTAGGGATGCGTAATAAGCTCTGTTTCGTTCCTTCACGATTCATTTTATTAGTACACACACTATCTTCTTTATATGTTTCTTTACAACAATCATCTGTAATATAAGATTCATCTTTAACAATAGGTGGTAATGAGCCCTGGTTCGCACCTAATATATATACATAATCATCTTCACTAAACCATGTATGTAAAATTGAAGAATCAAATGAGATAACTGCTTTTTTAGCATCAATAGAAATTGTTTTTTCTTTTACATCTTCTAAGATATAATCATACAAATCCAAAAGATTACCATCATACCATGCATATTGATTTAAAATACGAACACATTCTTGTATTATCATTCGTTCATTTAATGTACTATACTCTTTTTGTAACAAAGCAATAGTCTCTTCAGGAGAATATTTTTTTATATGTGATAAGAATTCTTTTCCAATCCGTGTTGTATAAAGGGTTTGTTTTTGAATATCAGGAAAAGGTAATTGATAAAAAGAAAAAATTCTTTCTATATATGATTTATATTCATCAGATACACCTATTAAATAAAGATGTTCACAAGCTACTCCTTCTTCTATTTTTTTAGCAAGTAAACTAGCTACATATTCCACTTCTTCTTGAATATGAGAAAACTCATAAACTTGTATACTAGAGTGTTGTGAATCACTTGCAGGGGTAATAATATGTACATCACCTAATTGTTTTAATTCTTCAATATAGTAGTTTTCTAAAAGGGTAAAAAAGTCAAAACCAGCAATATAAATAGAACGTCCTTTAAAAAGTAATGGTCCGTAATGTGAATAACGAAGCTTGTTATATTGTTTTAATACTTCAAAGTATATTTGTATCTTCTCTAATTTAGGTGTTTTAACTTTTTCTTGCTTCATATATTTCATGTTATCCATATACATCTTAGCAATAGGAATTGACAGATGACAAGTGGTAGCTAAGAAATATAAAGCATCTTTGGTAAAAGTAAAAGATAGTAAACTTTCTACTTCCTGCATTGTCATAATTTTATATGAATGATTTAACATTTGATTCATCTCATAAATGATTTTTTTCTTTAATGACGATGGAATAATCACAATTGCATCTTGGGGTATATTTTCTAACCATTTCATAGAATCACCTTTAGTTATCATATCATATTGTTACAGTGAAAGAAATGTCTTTCATGAAAAATATAAAACATTTTTTCTTCTAGTTGACATTTTTTATTTCATATTTTTAAGAAACATGCGAAATTCATTATATCTTGAGTTTTACAGCAAAAACGCGTAAACCCTTATTTTATAAAGGAAAACGCGTTTTTTGCACCTTGTGTAATTT
>CALVJM010000002.1 GCA_944332155.1 uncultured Bacilli bacterium | reverse complement strand
AAAGGAATGCTTCCAAAAGGAAGATTAGGTCGTCAAATGTATAAAAAATTATTTGTTTATGCTGGTTCTGAGCATCCACATGCTGCTCAACAACCTGTAGAGATGAAAGTTAAGTAAGGAGGAAATTATGGCAAATACTAGAAAATTTACTGGTACAGGAAGAAGAAAATCATCTGTTGCTCGTGTAATTATGACAGCGCCTGGTAAAGGTAAAATTACTGTTAATGGAGTGGATGTAAGAGAATTCTTTCCTTATGAAACAAACGTTATGGATTTAATGCAACCATTAGTTGCAACTAATACAGAAGAAACATTTGACGTTGATGCTAAAGTAACTGGTGGAGGATTCACTGGAGCAACTGGAGCTATTCGTTTAGGAATCGCTAGAGCGTTATTAGAATATGATAAAGAAAATGAAGGAAATGAAGGTTCATTCCGTTCAATTTTAAAGAAAGCTGGATTCATTACTCGTGATTCACGTAGTAAAGAACGTAAGAAACCAGGTTTAAAAGCTGCACGTCGTGCACCACAATTCTCAAAACGTTAATATATTTAAGCCCTATAAATGTATATTTATGGGCTTTTTTGTATCCAATTTGATAAAAACTATATGACTAAAGAGTACGAGAAATTTTTTAATAATTAATATAATAAGAAAGGAAAAGAAACAATGAATAAAGAATATGAATATAGTTTTAAAGTAAAAGATATAAAGGATTTTGTACAATATTGTATTCTCAATGAATATGAAAAAAAAGAAGAGTATTTACAAACACGTATATTATATAAAAATGGTGGTCCAGTAATGGCACGTATTACGGAAAATATTTATAGTGATTATGTGAAGAAAGTATTAAATTTTAAGGATGATAATTTAAATGATAAAACTTTAAAAATATCAAGAGAAACAAAAGACTTAGTTGTTAATGATGATAATCAAGAATTTGTTGATTCTTTAATAGAAATCTTAGATTTAACAAATAAAAAGGTATTAAAGAGAAATAGATTTGTTTTTGAAAAAAATAATGTTAAATTTGAAATTGATGAATATATAGAGCCAGTTATGAATGTGGTGGCAATAGAAGGATTACAAGAAGAGGTTGATTTTGTTTATAAAGAATTAGAAGAAATTATTAATTGTAATAGAGTTGATTAATAATATATTCTCATATAAATGTAAGAAGTAATTGTACACGAAATTGTTAAAATATAAACTATAATTTAAAATCCAAACTTCGGATTTTTTCTTATCCATGTTATAATATTGTTGTAGAAAGAAGTGGTTATAATGAATCCATGTTTATTTGAAAATAAAACGAAATTAACAGATACAGTTTTACATGATTGGTTAGATTTTTACTTTAATAAAATTCAAAAAGGTAAAATCGTTAAAAATATCGTTATTAGTATTTTTATGATTGTGATGGGAATTTTATTATTCTGTTTTCGTCAAGAACAAATGGATTTATATTTTAGCTTATTATGGATGATATTAGGTGGTATTTTATTCATTTATTCTTTAGTTAATCCTACAATCCAAAAGAGAAAACAATTGAAAAATTTTACTTCAGTTACTTTTAATTATGAATTTTACCGTGATTCTTTTAAGATTGATGGTAAAATGATTCATACAGAGATTTTATATTCTAGAGTAGCTAGAGTTTATGAGACTGAAAAATATTTTTATTTATATTTATATAATCATGTTGTGTATGTATTAAGTAAAAATAGTTTTAAGAAAAAAGAGTTAGATTCTTTTCGTGAATTAATGAGAGAAAATATTAAAGTATATAAAGATTATAGATAGAGGTGATCTTATGCGTATAAGTAATGAGTGGAAAGATTATGAATGTTTAGATGCTGGAAATGGCGAAAAGTTAGAACGATGGGGAAATGTGATTTTGAGAAGACCTGATCCTCAAGCTATATGGACAGTTGATACTTATGATGAGATTTGGAAAAGAGTTGATGGTCATTATTTTCGTAGTCGTAAAGGTGGAGGAGAATGGAAGTTTTATAAGAAATTACCAGATCATTGGACAATTTCTTATAAAGAATTAACTTTTAAAGTTAGTCCTACTAATTTTAAACATACTGGATTATTCCCAGAACAAGCAACCAATTGGGATTATATGATGAATAAGATTCGCAAAGCAAATAGACCAATTAAAGTACTTAATTTATTTGCTTATACAGGAGGAGCTACCATGGCTTGTAGTGCGGCCGGTGCCGAAGAAGTTGTTCATGTGGATGCTTCTAAAGGAATGGTTAGTTGGGCCAAAGAAAATAGAGATTTATCTCATCTTGAAAATAATAAAATACGTTTTATTGTTGATGATTGTTTAAAATTTGTGGCGCGTGAAGAGCGTAGAGGAAGAAAATATGATGTAATCATTATGGATCCTCCTAGTTATGGTAGAGGACCAAATGGTGAGGTATGGAAGTTTGAAGATAATATATATAAATTAATAGAGGCATGTACTAAAATATTGAGTGATAATCCTTTACTTTTCTTAATTAATTCATATACAACAGGTATTTCTAGTACTGTATTAGAAAATATTTTAAAAACTACATTATTGCCATTTTATCCTGAAGGTCGTATAGAAGCTGGTGAAGTTGGATTACCAATTACTAAAAATAATTTAGTTTTACCATGTGGTATTTATGGAAGATGGGAATCTAATGATTAATATTTTATATGAAGATAATCATCTATTAGTTGTAGAGAAACCTATTAATATATTAGTTCAATCTGATTATACACAGGATTTGGATTTATTAACCATTTTAAAGCAAGATTTGAAGAAAAGGTATAATAAGCCAGGAAATGTATATTTAGGGCTTGTACACCGTCTAGATCGCCCAGTAGGTGGTGTTATGGTGTTTGCTAAAACAAGTAAAGCGGCAAGTCGTTTAAGTGAACAAGTACGTACTCATAAACTAGAAAAAGTATATCATGCTATTGTGTATGGAAAACTAAAAGAAAAAGATCAATTACACGACTATTTACTTAAAGATACTAAGACCAATATGGTTGTAGTTGACAAAAATGGAAAAGAAGCTATTTTAGACTATGAAATAATTAACTATTTACCTAAGGAAGATTTAAGTTTAGTAAAAATACATTTAAAGACTGGTCGTAGTCATCAAATAAGAGTTCAATTTAGTAGTCGTAATCATCCGTTGTATGGTGATCAGCGATATAATAAACAAGCTAAAGTAGGAGAGCAAATTGCTTTATTCGCAAGCAGTTTATCTTTTTATCACCCTATAACAAAAGAAAAAATGACATTTACTTTACCATTACCAACAAGGAAACCATGGCATTTATTTAAAAACGATGTTTAATTTATTATTTAACACAATAACATTACTAATTTGATAATAAGTGAAGTTACTGTATTTATTAAAAAATCTAGTATTTTATCAATAATGAATTTTTAAACTATAATATGTTTTCTATTTGCAATTATCTATTTTTAAATAAAGTGTTAAAAAACCTTTGTTTTTTTATTGACAAATCCCCTATGGGGGTATATATTGAAAATGGTGATAATATGAATGATGTACAATTATCTTATGTTGAAGATGATGAGAAAAAAGCAATTGCAAATCGTATTAGTCGTATTATAGGACAATTAAAAGGAATTCAAAAAATGATTGATGATGATAGGACTTGTCAAGAAATATTAATTCAATTATCATCAATTCAGAATGGTACTAAAAATTTATCTAATTATATTTTAGAATCGTATTTATATGATTCAATTTTCGATGATATTGATTCTGGAAATTTGAAACATATAGATGAGATTGTTTCTTTATTTCGCAAATTTAATCGTTAGAAGATGATTAATTTTATTTGAAGAAAAATACTAACTAGTATCCAAATGTATCTAATAAAAGATATGTTGTCATGTAGATTTGATTGAAAAAATGATATTTAAATCAACTATTTTGTTAGTGATTAATCAAATTTTACATATTATATAATCTTTCTTTTGCTTTATTATAGGAAAATCAAAAGTTACGTAGGATAAGTTATTATTAAAAATATCGCAAAATACAATTCAAACCATAATGAAAAATAAGGAGTCTAGATAATAATGATTTATATTACTTATTATTTATCACCTATTGGTAAGCTATTATTAGCTTCCGATGGCATATTTTTAACTGGTCTTTGGATAGAAGGACAAAAATACTATTTAAACGTAGAGACAGATAAATTAATTCAAAATGATGAATTAGCTATATTTAAAAAAACAAAAGTTTGGTTGGATTGTTATTTTAATGGTGATAAAGTGTCTTCTACAGATCTTTTAATAAAGTTAAATGGAACCTCTTTTCAAAAAGAAGTTTGGGAAATTCTTCAGCACATTCCATATGGTACTACGACAACATATAGTGCGATAGCGAAGGAAATAGCTAAACGAAGAGGAATTAATCAAATGTCAGCTCAAGCAGTTGGTAATGCAGTGGGACATAATCCAATTTCTATTATTGTTCCATGTCATAGAGTTGTAGGTGAAAACGGAAGTTTAACAGGTTATGCTGGAGGAATAGATAAAAAAATTAAGCTTTTAGAATTGGAAAAGGTAAATATGAAAAATTTATTTGTTCCTAAAAAATAATAAGAAAATTACTACTGAATAAAGGTAGTTTTTTTATTGAAGACTATTATTGAATTGATGTTCAATTTATTTTATCTGTCTATTAAGAGCTATTTATGAGTACACATTTAGTATATATCTTATCGATTGTATTCATTTTGTTTATAACTGTTGTCAAAATTGAGTTTTATGAAAAATAGATATTACTAATCTAGGAAACAAATAATTTGGGAGAAAATATCAAGGAGAAACAAATTTGTTTTTTGACCATGTTGAGTAAATTTATAGCCATATTCGTTGTAATTTAAAGGAAATATGACTTTTTTATTATTCTGTTTCATATACTTTGATAGGTGATTGTATGTGGCATTATAAAATAATGGTTTTATTTTTATTATTATTAGGTATATGTACTTTTGATTATAGCTACGCGAAAGAAAGAAGTTATCCATTAAAGAATAAAATTATATATATTGATCCTGGTCATGGTGGAAGTGATCCCGGGGCAATGTATAAAGAAGTTGAAGAAAAAAATATTAATTTAGAAATAAGTAAACAATTGCGAACAGAGTTACAGAAACTAGGTGCAACTGTTTATCTAACTCGTGAAGATGATTACGATTTATCTGTACCTTATACTGTAAATCATAAACGTAGTGATTTGTCACGACGTAGTAATATTGTCAATAAATCTGAATGTCATATGTTTTTATCAATTCATTTAAATGCTGATCAAGCTAATAGTATGAAAGGTGCACAAGTTTTTTATAATAGTCGTAATAAGGAAAATGTAAAGATAGCTAAAATATTTCAACAATTGTTTCGCGAACAATTATATTCAAAAAGAGATTATAAAAGAGCAAATGATTTATATTTATTAAGTAGAATTGAGACACCTGCAGTTTTATTGGAATTAGGTTTTCTTTCAAATGCAAATGAACGATACCTATTACAAACAAAGGATTATCAACAAAAATTGGTAAAAGTAATGGTTGAAGGAATTCAGCAATATTTACAGACATAAATGTATATATAGTGATTTGGAATTGATTTTAAAGGTGGATTATACATTAGAATCTTTCTAAGATATTTGTGAAAATATCTTTTTTTCACATTTTCCCCATATCTATATCTTATATTGTAAAGGAAAGATGAGGTGAATATTAAGAAATATGTTATAATGTTAACGTAGGTGAAAATATGAAGGGAAAAATATTCAGAACATTAGATGAGCAAATTGAAATATTAGAGAATAAAGGATTAATTATAGATGATGTGGAATATGCAAAAGAGATTCTATTCCGCGAGAATTATTTCTTTATTTCCGGATATCGTCATTTATTTATGCGTCATAATGATAAAGATCGTTTTATTAAGGGAACTACATTTGATGAACTTTACGGAATGTTTGTTTTTGATCGAATGATTCGTAATATTATGTTTAAATATACTTTGATTGTTGAAAATAATATTAAATCAATTATTAGTTATCAAATGTCTAAAAAATATGGTTTTAAAGAAAAAGATTATTTAAATCCAAAGAATTTTACTCATGATCCATTAAAAACGCGTCAAGTACGTGATATTTTAGAAAAAACGCGTCGTCAAATACGAGTTAATGGAAAAGAACATACCGCAACCATGCATTATTTAACTAATTATGGTTATATACCAATGTGGATTTTAGTTAAAGTATTATCTTTTGGTATTGTTTCAGAATTATTTAACATATTAAAAAATGAAGATAAAAGTGATATTGCCAAAGTCTATCATTTGAATGCGGATACTTTATCGATTTATCTTTCTCTATTATCTAATTTAAGAAATGTATGTGCACATGAAGATGTTTTATACGATCATCGTACGCAACGCGATATACCTGATTGTAAGTATCATGAACAATTAGGAATTGAAAAAACTGATGATGAATATATTTTTGGTAAAAATGATCTTTTTGCCATGATTATTATTTTAAAACAAATGCTAACAGATGAAGAATTTCGTGAATTAGCGTATGAAATCGGTTATGAGATTGATGTTCTTGATGGCAGAGTGGATACGGTTCCTTTAATTAGTATATTAAATCGTATTGGTTTCCCTGAAAACTGGCGTGACATTATTGACATAGAGTAAGGAGGAATTATGAAACATAAAGTAACTTATATTGTAGCTATTATTTGTGCATTATTTGTTGGAATTATTGGTACTATTCTATGTATCAAATATATTCCTAACACAACGGTAGTACAAGATGATGGGACGAAAAAGAATGTAACAGTGACAGAGACAAATACTTTAAAAGCTGCTATTGATAAAGTATATGATGCCGTATACGTTATCGAATCTTATCAAAATGGTCAACAGATTTCTACCGGTACTGGTTTTGTATATAAAAAAGATGATAAGAATGGTTATGTGATTACTAACTATCATGTTATAGAAGGTGCGGATGAAATTAAGGTCACAACAATGGATGGTAATACTGTAAATGCAGAAGTTCTAGGTGGTGATGAATATTCTGATATTGCTGTTTTAGCAGTTGATGTAGACGTAGTTACCTTAGTTGCGACAATTGGTGACAGTAGTGATTTATCATTAGGTGATACTTTATTTACAGTAGGTTCTCCTCTAGGAAGTGAATATAAAGGAACAGTAACAAAAGGAATTTTATCTGGAAATAATCGTACTGTTACTACTTCTAATAATGTAATGGACGTTTTACAAACAGATGCTGCAATAAATCCTGGAAACAGTGGAGGACCATTATGTAATGCAAATGGAGAAGTTATTGGTGTCAATTCATTAAAACTAGTTGAAGATGAAATTGAAGGAATGGGATTTGCGATTCCAATTGAAATTGTAATGTCTTCAGTAGATAGCTTGGAAAAAGGTGAAGAAATTGTTCGCCCAATGATTGGCTTAGAAATGTTAGACGTAGATAATGCATATGCTTTATATCGATATGGTATTCGTTTAGATAATGATGCTCCAACAGAAGGTGTAGTTGTAATGTCTGTTACTGATGGTGGACCAGCTGCCATAGCGGGAATTACAAAAGGCGATATTATTACTGAAATTGATGGCGAAGCTATTGCTAACTCTTCAGAGTTACGCCATAATCTATATAAACATCAAGTTGGTGATACAATTGAAGTCACAGTTTATCGTAATGGAGATCGTAAAGAATTTAAGGTTGAATTAGTTGCGGCAACTCAAACAGGAAATTAATTCCTGTTTTTTGATTATTTTTTCAAAAAATTGGTATAATAAAAACAGGTGAATACGATGAAAAAATGGAAGATTGTTATAGCGGTGTTGATTCTTCTATTAATTGGGCTTGTTTTTTATATTCGTGAACGAGATTATGAAATGAGACAGGTTGAACTTTTAGAACAAGCAAAAGAGGAAAGAAAACAATTAATTGCGAACATTGAAAAACATTATAATGAAAAAGTGTTAATAACAAAAGATACTGATTTATATGAAAATAAAAACGATAAATATAAAAAAGCTGGTAGTATAAAAAAAGATATGTATATAGAATTAGACGAACATCCAAAAAAACAAGAAGCTTATTTTAAATTAAAAGAATTAGATTTATATGTTTATTATGAGGATGTTACTCCAGTAGATGAAATACCAGTAGATACAACATATCAATCCTATGTTCCATTTAACTTGGATATTGTAACTAATAAAAAGAATGTTGATTTTTATGATACTAAAGCAACAAAACTAATTACGTTTAATCAAGAAAAAACATTTACTGTTATTGGAAAGACTACAGATCGTTATTATGTTGAGTTTAATCATATGTTTGGATATATCTTAAAAGAAGATATCGCAAAACAAGTTGAATCTCATCATAGTGATCAAGAGATTGCTAGTGAAATTGCCGTATTAAATTATCATTTCTTTTATGATCAAGCAAATGGAGAGAGTTGTAATCAAATAATTTGTCATGAAAAACAGGTATTTACAGAACATTTAAATTATTTACGTGATCAACAATTTTTTACAGTCGATATGAATAGTTTTTCTATGTTCTTGGATGGTACAATTCAATTACCAAAAAAATCTGTCTTAATTACTATTGATGATGGTGGGCAAGGAGTAAAAGAAATTGCTATTCCCATGTTAACCGAATATAAAATGCATGCAACTATATTTTTAGTTACATCATGGTATAATCCAGCAGAATATGAAAATGATTATATTGAATGTCATTCTCATACTCATAATATGCATGATGTTGGAGTATGCCCAACCGAATACGGGCAAGGTGGAGGTTTACTTTGTTTAGATAGTGAATTAATTAAGAATGATTTACAAGCATCTAGAGATGCTCTTCACGGTTCTACAATACTAGCCTACCCATTATATGATTATAATGATTACGCCATTGAACAGTTGAAAACAAATGGCTTTACTATGGCCTTTATAGGTGATTCTCGAAAAGCAAAAGTAGGTGAAGATCATTATAAAATACCTCGTTATCCAGTATCTACAAGTTGGTCACAAGAAACATTTATAAATGTTGTAAATTAAAAAAGATATTATCAAGATATCTTTTTTTAATGTAATGTTGTACATACACCAGGTTCTGGTTGATAAAAACAATGATTTTTAAAGCGTCCAGATAATGGTTGACTCCACCAAGTTGTTCTACAGCTTGATCCTCCACTAGGTGCATAAAACCATAACGCATTGGTAGCCGGATAAAAATATTCTCCACGAATTACACGATTGGCTAAATGTTGTTCTTGAGCTGTTGGATTACTGAAAAACAATGGACTATTGACACCACTAAAACCACCTGGATTTTGATATATTGCTTCGGATAAGGTTGATATATTTCTAAAATCTAGGCAATTAGCTAGAACTCTATTGACAACAACATTACCAACCATTAACATACCTAAGTTACCTTCACCAATTGCTTCTGCACGCATTAAACGAGCAAGAAGATCACGTTCTCTGTCTGTATATTTAATTACCGCCATAATATCACCTAATATATTATATTCAATTGCCAGAAGGAATTGAAAAAAAATAAAAAATGTGATATGATGTAAGTGTAAATAGTAGAAGAGAAATGGGTGAAAGTGTGATTGAGTTAAAGAATATTACTAAAATTTATAAAGGAAAGAGAAAAGTAAAAACAGTCGCATTAGATGATGTTTCTTTTTCTCTTCCTGACAAAGGGTTTATCTTCGTATTAGGGAAAAGTGGTTGCGGTAAATCTACCTTATTAAACTTGATAGGTGGATTAGATAAGCCTACTAGTGGTGATATTATCGTCAATGGGAAAAGTACCAAAAAGTTTCGTAATAAAGATTTTGATTATTATCGTAACACATACGTTGGCTTCATTTTTCAAGATTTTAACTTGTTAGAAGAATATAGTGTGTATGACAATATATCATTGGCCTTACGTCTGCAAAGAAAAAAAGAAGATAAAGAAAAGATTACCAAGTTATTAGAGCAACTTGAATTAATTGGCTTAGAAAAAAGAAAAATGAATGAATTATCTGGAGGTCAAAAACAACGTGTTGCGATTGGACGTGCGATGATAAAAAATCCTGAAATTTTACTTGCGGATGAACCAACAGGATCGCTAGATGAGGCCACTGGACAACAAATTTTTGAATTGTTAAAACAGATCAGTAAAGAAAAACTTGTAGTTGTGGTTACTCATGATCGTGAAGCAGCTACAAATTATGCGGATTATATCATTGAATTAAAAGATGGAAAAGTAATTTCTAATAATACACCTAATAATATTGTTAATAATCGAAATTTTATCTCAAAAAAATCAAAACTCCCTTTTTCATTTGCTCTTAAAATGGCTTTTCGTAATCTGGGTATTAAAAAAATACGTTTGTTTTTCACGGTACTATTATTATTTTTTTCTCTATCCTTTTTTGGAATATCAGAATTATTTTCTATGAGTGATTTAAATTATGTGTATGCGAATACAATGGTTGAAGAAAAGGAATCAAATTTTTCAGTAGCCAAAGGGACTTTCAATCAGATGAGTGGAGAGTATTATCTGGGTGAAAATTTACCATTAACTGAAAAAGAAATCAATGATCTTCAATCTAGATTTTCCTCTGATTTATATCCTGGTTATCAATTTATTGAGAATAATTTACCGGTATCTTTACAATTTAATCAAGAAAAATATACCGAAGAAAGACCTTATTATTATTCTTTATTACCACATACTATGACTTTTATTCCTATGAAAGAAAGTGACTTAGAAGCAGAAATAATCGGAAGATTTCCGGAAGCTAGTGACGAAATTTTAATTCATGAATACTTAGCCGAGCAAATGATGTATTTTGGCGTTGAACCATATGCTACACCTGAGTCTATTCTAACTACAACAATAAATTATTATTATCCATCTAGTGTTGAACAATTATTGAAGGATGAAAAATATTTAAAACTTGGTAGTAATAAGGTAAAAGTTGTAGGGGTTATTAAAGATAATTTACAACCCTTTAATCATTTGAAGAAGATGTCAGCTAAAGACCTTTCATTAGAATATACTTCGAGTTTTTTTGGAATAACTAATGATAATTATCACACTGAAGAATTTTTGAAAAGAATTATAAATCCGGCCATAGAAGTATATGTGTCAGAAAAATTTGTGCAAGATGTAAAGTGGCAACCTAATCAGTTGTTAGATAATAATTATTTTAATCTTGATGTTGTATTTCCTAATAAACATTTTTTCTTAGATACAGAACGTGTAGGTTATTTAGATCATGCAATTCAAATATATAATGGTCAAGAAGAAGTAAGTATTCAGCAACTAAAACCTAATGAAATTGTTCTTTCAGAAAGCTATTTTGATGATATTACCAATCATCAATTTCAAGCACAACAAGAACAATATATTAATAATTATCAACAATTATTAAAAGATAATACAACAGGAATGGAATATAAGACAAATGACGAATTAAAACAAGAATTTCTATTCAAATATATTTCTGAAAATAATATTATTGGTTCTACTATAAATCTTCGTATTTTGGATACAAGAACGACTTCTCGATTTGTCCAATTAGAACCATTGATTGTAAAAGGTATTATGTTAAATACTTCTGGAGAAGTTTATTTTGGTAGTGGTGTACTTGATGATTTATTAAAAGATAATTATGAAATTACTTATATGTATGGATTCGAAAATGATTTTAATAAATTCAAAACAATTTTTACTGATTATACCGGAAAAGAGCCATATGTAATAAAAACAGTGTTTAGTGATGAAATGCAGATACTTCAAGGAATTACCAATTCACTTGGTACATTCTTCTTATACGCAAGTCTTATTTTTGGATGTTTTGCATTATTGTTATTGATAAACTTCATTACGATGTCTATTTATAATGAAAAGAAAAAAATTGGTATATTAAGAGCTCTAGGTGCAAGAAGTAATGATATCTTCAAAATATTCTTATATGAAGGAATTATTATTGGTTTATGTTCTTTATTATTTGTATTAATAGGGTTATTTTACTTTAAAGATTATGTGAACCAAATGGTATCTAGTCGTTTATTTTTCCACATAGAATTTTTACAAGTATATCCACATATTATTTTACTTCTATTTATTACGGTATTGACTTCAATTTTTGCTGCAAGTTTATTTACGGTACATACTATTTCACGATTACGACCTGTAGATGTTATATTAAATCGTAAACAATAAATTTCTTGTTTTTATTGATTAAAAGTAAAAAAAGACTATTAATAAAGTTTTAAAACTTCTTATTAAATAGTCTTTTTATTTTATCTAGTTCTTCCTTTTGTTTCTGTATCATTATCTAAAGTATCAGAAATTTCTTTTGTATTGTCTTTATCCATACTGTTTTGAATTATTTTCTTAATTTTTTGAAATTCATTTATTTTATTTGATGAAGCTTGTGTTTCTTGCTTCTTATCTAATTTTTCTTTATCAATGTCAGGTATAACTAATTTATTCAAATGCTGATTATTAGCTAAAAAATCCGAACTTATACGCTTTATTTCTGGTAGGTCTAATTGATCCATTTGTTGATTATTAATTAAAAAATCAGGCTGTTTTTGTAGTTTTTCCTCATTGATATCAGGTATAGATAATTGATCGTTAGTTAAAATATTAGATTGTTTTTCACTTGAGTGTTTCATTTTTTCCTCCTTTTTCAATTGTATAATAAACAAAAGTTTATTTTTGTCAAATTATTCAAATAATACAATACATATAACAAACTGTATATGATTATTGTTTTTTCTAAGGTTTAATGATTAAAAAAAGACAAATAAGTGAATATTTATACTTATTTGTCTAATGTTGTTTTTTTAGTTTCTTATGATAAAAGTAGTAAATGCCTACAAGGAATATGATAACTAAAACAATAGCTACAATATGGGAATAGTTTTCAAAAATAAGTAAAATGTCTTCCCAATTTTCTCCTACTTTATTTCCTAATAAAGATAGAACAGTATTCCATATTAGTGTACCAGTTGTTGTATATAGTAAAAATTTTCCCATTGGCATTTCACTCATACCTGCTGGAATAGAGATTAAGCTACGAACAATAGGGATAAAACGACAAAAGAATACAGTCTTATTTCCTTTGGTATCAAACCAGTGATCTGCTTTATCAATATCACTAGCTTTTAAACGTAATACTTTTCCAATTTTACCGTTTACAATCTTTTTAAGACGTTCTTTATTTAGTATTTTTCCTACAAAATAAAGCGCAATCGCCCCAAGTAATGAACCAAGAGTAGAAGCTATAACAACACCAAATAAATTTAATTTGGTATAAGTGGTCATAAATCCCCCAAATAGTAAAATTACTTCAGATGGAATTGGTGGGAAAATATTCTCTAATGCGATTAAGAAAAAGATACCAAAATATCCAAATTGATTCATAATTTGTATAATAAATTCTTGCATATAATCTCTCCTGTCTAATCAAAAGTATATCAAAATGTCTTTTCAATGTAAACCTTAAGAACTATTTTAAACAATTTTTTTATTTTGTGTTAGAATAAGAATAGAGGTGATAATATGAAGTGCGTTGCACTAGAAGACAAAGAAAAGTTAATAATAAAAGATATTCCAGAACCAGAAGCACGAGATGGAAAAGTATTAGTTGATGTTCGTATGTCTGGTATTTGTGGTTCAGATTTACATTCATGGACTTCAGGTCAACCAAAAGGTGTTATATTAGGACATGAATTTTGTGGAGTTGTTACAAATCCAGGTGTAAGAACAGATTTGAAAGTTGGAGATCGAGTAACAGCTTTACCAATTTCTCCATGTGGAAAATGTCATGCATGTACAACTGGTAACCCACAATATTGCCGTGAAACATGGGCGCATGCGACAGGTTTATCAGTAGATAATCCAGGAGGTTTAGCACCTAAGATTACTCTTCGACCAGACATGGTTATGAAAGTACCAGATACGATGAGTGATGAAGAAGGGGCAATGGTAGAACCAACAGCCGTAGGATTACATGCGATTCATCTTGCAGATATTAAGGTAGGAGATAAAGTACTTGTAGTTGGTGGAGGAATTATAGGTTTAGTGTCTGCCATGTTTGCTAAAAAAGAAGGTGCAAGTTTTGTTGCAGTTAGTGAAACAAACCCATTACGTGGTAAAAAAGCAATAAATTTACAAGTTGCAGATAAATATTATGATGCCACTAGTCAAGACTTTTTAACACAAGTAATGCAAGATACACAAGGTGGATTTGATATTGTCATCGAATGTTGTGGAAATGCTCCAGCAGTTACCAGTGCAATTATGGCTACACGTCCTGGTGGATTAATTGTATTAGTAGGAGTTGCTACCGAACCAATTGCGATTCCAACCGTAATGGCAGTTATGAGTGAAGTTACTATGAAAGGTGCAATTGCTTATACAAAAGAAGAATTCCAAACATGTATTGATTTAATTGCTAATAAGCAAATAGATGTTATGAAATTTGTTGATGATATTGTTGGCTTAGATGACGTACAACATGCTTATGAACGTTTAGCTAGCGGAAAAGATAGTGCAGTTAAGATTTTAGTTAATCCAAATAAATAGATGAAAACAACAGTATATCTTATTCGTCATTCAGAAGCTATGAAAGGTGAGTTTCAACAGTATTTAGCGACTGAAATAGAACAAATTAGTAACGAGAAAACGTGTTTAAGTATTGAAGGAGAGAAAAAAGCCGAACAACTAAGTATGAATCCGTTATTATCACACTTAGATGTTATTTATTCTTCCCATTATACACGTGCAATATCTACTGCTAAATGGATTGCTAGACAGAATCATTTAAAAATAAATGTAGATGAACGATTAGGAGAAAGAAAAATTGGTATCCAATATCGAAGTGAGCTTCCTCCTTATTTTTCTTATCGTCAATGGGAAAATTGGGATTACAAACTTGGTAATGGAGAATCTTTTAACGATTGTAAAAAACGTATTAAGCAAGTATTTGACGATATATTAAGTCAACAAAAAGGTAAAAATATTGCGATAGTTAGTCATGGTGTATCAATAAAAGCACTATTAAGTGTGTGGTGTGATATGAGGTTAAATAAACAAGACAAACAATTTGATATTTATTATCATGATCAATTAGTTATTTCAGGAAAATGGCATTCGCCTGAACTCTTTAAATTAGTTTTTGATGAAACTTTTAGTTTAATTAGTATTCAAAAAATATAAATAATTATACATGTGTATTGAAATCTAAGTCATTATATGCTATAATCATGCATGTAATGACTTATAGGGGAATAGTTCAGTTGGTAGAACGTTGGTCTCCAAAACCAAATGTCGTGGGTTCAAATCCTGCTTCCCCTGCCATATTATTGTTATAGTTATTATAAAGTCATTCATGACTTTTTTTGTTTATATAGGTGAATACTATGAATAAAATCGATGAAAAAAGTTTAGAAAAAGCAAAGAATTTATTTTCTAGTGGGGATATTAATCATATAGAAGTTGGAACTGTGAAAGGATTACAACAGATTCATAAATATTTGTTTGATGGATTATACGATTTTGCCGGATTCATTCGTGAAAAAAATATTTCTAAAGGAAACTTTCGCTTCGCTAACCCACTATATTTAGAGGATATGTTAAAAAAAATTGAGACGATGAGTGAATCAACATTAGATGAAATTATTGATAAATATGTTGAGATGAATATTGCCCACCCTTTTTTGGAAGGTAATGGTCGTAGTACAAGAATTTGGTTAGATTTAATTTTAAAGAAGAATTTGAATAAAATCGTTAATTGGAAAAATATAGATAAAACGCTTTATTTACAAGCAATGGAGAGAAGTCCAATTAATACATTAGAAATTAAAACTTTAATAGAAAATAATTTAACGGATGATTTAAGTTTAGAAACTTATTTTAAAGGTGTAGAAACATCTTATTATTATGAAACTGAAGAATAATAATTGGTGGTGAAACAATTATGCAAAAATATGATAAATTAGTTCGCGATCATATTCCGGATATAATTCGTTCTCGTGATGGAGAACCGATTGTGCGAGTATTAAATGATGAAGAATATTGGGAATATTTACTAAAAAAAGATATAGAAGAGTTAGAAGAAGTAAAGAAAGCTGAATCTTTGGCAGAAAGAAAAGAAGAACTAGCTGATAAACTAGAACTTATTAGAGCGATGGCTGAATATAATGGTTTTCGTTTAGAAGATATTATAGAGGAAGCTGACCGAAAAAAACAAAGAAATGGTGGATTTCAAAAACGTTTATTACTTGAAAAGGTTATTGAAAAGTAAACTAAAGTAATAATAAATAAGATGTATAACTTGATACTTTTAGTGTCAAGTTGTTTTTATTTATGTATAATTTCTTGTTATAATGATAATAGATTGTTTAAAAAATAAACATTGGTTCAAAATAAAGTAGATAGGAAGTGGTACTATGATTTTGGATATGATCATCTTATTATTAGGATTTGTGGTTATTTTAAAAGCATCAGATGTATTAGTAGATGCCACTTCATCGATTGCATTAAAATTAAGAATCCCAAAGATGCTAATTGCTTTAACGATTGTTTCTTTTGGTACAAGTGCGCCTGAAGTTGCCATTTCCTTTCAAAGCTTAAGTCAAGGGAACGGCGTTATTGGGTTTGCCAATGTGATTGGAAGTTGTGTAGTAAATATTCTTTTAATTATTGGCTTGCTAGTTTTTTAAAACCTATTAAAGTTAAGCACGCAACCATCAAAAAAGAATTACCATTATTAACTTTAGTTACTTCTGTGTTCTCTATATTAATGTTAGATCGGTTATTTAATCCTTTTACGAAAGATACTTTTTCAAAAGCAGATGCTTTAGTGCTGTTATTAGTATTTGGAATCTTTTTGTTTTATTTAATATGTATGTTGTTTCACAAAGAAAAACAAGGTGATAACTCCAATAATACTTCTATCAAATATTCTCCTTTTATTGCTTGTTTATTGTTGATATTATCTATTATCTTCATTGCGATTAGTAGTGATGTAATTGTGAAACAAGCCGAAAAGCTTGCCTATGCATTCCATATTAGTGAGAAAATAATAACCATGCTGGTGATTGTAGTAGGAACTAGTTTACCAGAAATGGTTATGACGGTTACGAGTGCACGTAAGGGTGAGTTTGATATGGCTATTGGAAATATAGTAGGAACGAATATTTTTAATATATGTATTGTATTAGGATTACCAATTTTATTTTATGGTGATGTTTTATTAACTGGATTTGGTCTTATTGATATTGGTATGGTATTACTTTCTTCCTTTTTGTTGTTTGTATTTGCTCGTAGTGAACGCATTATTAGTAAAAAAGAAGGATTTATTATGTTATTGTTATTTATCATTTATTATACATGGTTACTATGTTAAACTTATATTTAACGAATCAAAAAAACTAAACAGTTGGATGTTTAGTTTTTACTTGGTAAAAATGGTACAATACGTCCGACAAAGTCTCCAAAGTTTTGAGTTTGTAAGATTACCCTTCCAGGACCTACTAGTTTGGTAAGGAATAAGCCTTCTCCACCCAGAAAGATATTTCCAAGACCTTTTACCGTTTCTATTTGATAAGAAACACTATTTTCAAAGGCTACCACATTTCCTGTATCTACCTTAATGGTTTCTCCAGGTTGTAAAGTCATCGTTATCATATCACCATCTACTTCTAAGAATAGAAGTCCTGAACCAGTTGCTTTTTGTAAAATAAATCCTTCTCCTCCAAAGAGACCTGAACTAAATTTTTTAGTGAAAGTTACTTGTGTACTTACGGTATTTTCTGCACATAAGAAAGATCCTTTTTGGATGATTAATCCATTGGGAAGATCGGCCATATTCACAGGAACGATACTACCAGGAACGGTAGTTGAAAATGCGATTTTAGCACCATCAGTTTCTGCTGAATAATGAGCCATAAAAATAGACTCTCCAGAAAAAGCTCGACCTAAACTTTTTAACACACCACCACGAGCATTGGTCTTCATCTGAATACCTTCTGTTTGATAGGTCATACCACCACTTTGTGTATATACAACTTCTCCTTGTCTTAATGTCATTTCTACTGCTGGGACTGTTTGTCCAATAATTTTATACTCCATAATCTACCCTCCAATATTATCTTACGTTATTTTGTATATTTTTGTCAATAGTTAAAAAAATTGTAATATTTTAGCACTCATTCTTGACAAGTGCTAAAGATAGTGCTACAATGTAAGTGTAATCGTAAAGGAGGATGAAATTATGTTACCAAGTTTAGATAACATCTTTGATAGTTTTATGGGAGATAGTGAATTAGATACCATGAAGTGTGATGTTTATGAAAAGGATGGCATCTTCCACATTGAAGCAGAAGTACCAGGTGTTCATAAGGATGATATTCAGATCGAATGTGATCATGGATATTTAACTATTACCGCTTCTAAGAACGAAGAGAAAGAAGAAAAAGACGAAAATAAGAAATTTATTCGTCGTGAACGCTTCTCTGGGAAAATAGTTCGTCGTTTTTATGTCGGTGAAGTTAATGAAGAGGATATTAAAGCAAGTTTTAAAGATGGTATTTTAAAGATTACACTTCCAAAAGAAACTAAAAAAGAAACAAAGAAATTAATTAATATTGACTAAAAGATATGATTTCATATCTTTTTTTGATATAATATTCCTAATAGATAGGAGTTTTATCATGAGGTTAATAGTGAAAGATTTAACGAAAAAGTTTGATCAGAAACAAGTTTTAACGGATATAAATTTTACTTTCGAACAAGGTAAAATTTATGGTTTATTAGGACGTAATGGAGCAGGAAAAACGACATTCTTTAATTGTTTAAATAAGGATATTCTCTTTGATAGCGGTACTTTTTTGTTGGAAGATGAGTCTCAAAAAGAAGTTACCTTATCAGATATTGGATATGTTTTATCTACACCTAATGTACCTGAATTTTTAACAGGGCGTGAGTTTTTAAAATTCTTTTTAGAAATTAATCAAAAAGAGATAAAAGATTTAAAAAGTATTGATGAATACTTTGATTTTATGCATATTGAAGTAGAAGATCGTGATAAATTATTAAAAGATTATTCATATGGAATGAAAAATAAGATGCAGATGTTGGTAAATATTATTGCTAATCCTAAGATTTTGTTATTGGATGAACCATTAACGTCTTTAGATGTTGTAGTTGCTGAAGAAATGAAACAAATGTTAAAGAGTATTAAGAAAGATCATATTATTATTTTTTCTACACATATTATGGAACTGGCTTTAAGTTTATGCGATGAGATTGTTATTTTAAATCATGGTAAACTAGAAGAAATTGATCGTAATAATATTAGTGATAAAGAAATGAAAGATAAAATTATTGGGGCTTTAACGGAGGAAGAATAACATGGTTTCTACTTTTATAGAAGCATTTAAAATAAAAAATGCATATCGAACCAATACATTTATTTACTCTATAAAACAATTTCCTATTTTAAAAAAATTATTAAAAGATACTTTATATAGTAACAAAATTCTAAAAGTGTTAGGCACTATTGTTAGTGTTATTATGGAATTAATGTCTATCTTTTTAGGAAAGTTTTTATATGTTTGGTTAGTTATCTTTTCTTTACTACCTTTATATTCTGTTTCAAAAATTGATTTATTTCTTCATTTCTTCTTATTTCTTACCTTAGCTGGGGCATTTATGAATACTTATATGTTCAATCCTACTAAGGATAAATATTATGCGATGTTTACAATGCGTTTAGATGCTCGTATGTATACTTTATCAGATTTTTATTATCGAATGTTTACTGTTTTTGTTGGTTTTATTCCTTTGATTCTTTTCTTTGGTCATTTAATTCATCTTCCACTCTGGATTGCTTTCGTCATTCCCGTTTTTATTGTTAGTGTGAAAATGCTTGCTAATATATATTTCTTAAAGAAATATGAAAAATATGGTATTATTACCGATGAAAATCATCCGGCAAAGGGAATTTGGATTTTTGTGGGTATCTGTCTACTATTTACTTATGGATTGCCTTATATTAATATTGTTCTTCCATGGTGGTTGACACTTATTTGCATGTCTCTCTTTATTTTGATATCTATCTTTGGAATAAGTTACCTTCATTACTTTAAATATTATCGTGAAGTATATAAACGTATTTTAACAGAAGGTAATATGAACATGGCAAGTTATAAAACCAATACGGTAGATGTACAACGCGAACAAATGATGAAGCAAATGGATATTCATACCGATATTACAAGTACAAAACATGGTTATGCTTATTTCAACGATTTGTTTGTGAAGCGTCACAGTAAGCTACTTCTTCGTTCAGCGAAAAAAACAGCTCTCATCTCTCTAGTAATTATAATCATTGTGAGTCTTGCTTTATGGGTGAATCCACCACTTGCAAAAATGATAAATAGAGCATTATTAATTGCACTTCCATACTTTGTTTTTGTGATGTATATCATTAACCGTGGCCAAGTAGTCAGTCAAGCAATGTTTATGAATTGTGATCACAGCATGTTAACTTATGGATTTTATCGTGAACCTAAAGTTATTCTCAATTTATTTCGTGAACGTTTAAAAAGTGTGATTGTGATTAACTTATTACCAGCTTTAGTCATTGCGACTGGATTAGTATTCTTATTGTATATGAGTGGTGGAACAACTGAGTGGTTAGAATATCCTTTATTATTCTTTTCCATTATTGCTATGAGTATTTTCTTCTCTGTCCATCATTTAGTGATGTATTACTTATTACAACCTTATAATGTTCATAGTGAATTAAAAAGTAGTACTTATACTGTAGTGAATGCTATTACTTATTTTGCTTGTTATTATATGTTACAAATTAAAATGCCTATTTTTATCTTCGGATTAATGACCATTATTTTTAGTATTTTATATTGTTTTATATCATTAATCTTAGTTTATCGTTTTGCTCCAAAAACGTTTAAATTACGTATTTAAAAAATGTACTTTTCGGTACATTTTTTAGTTATTTTGAAATATTTTTGGTAAGCGTGTTTCAAACACTAGTTTTTGATGTGTAACGGGATGAATGAGCTCTAACTTATTCGCAATCAGTGCCATACGGTGAAAAGGATCTTTACCATTACCATATTTTTTATCTCCTAAAATAGGATGTCCTAGATCTTGCATATGAACTCTTATTTGATTTTTACGTCCCGTTTTTATGTGTATTTTAAGAAGTGTTTGATTATGGTGGTAAGTTATAGGTTCGTATTCCGTAATGGCTAATTTACCATCTTTCTTTGTTGTAGAATAGGTACGTAACGTTTTCGTTTCTTTTAGATAAGATTTTATGATTCCTTTTTCTTTTATTACACCATCTACAATAGCCATATATTCACGAGTAACGGCTAATTCGTTCCAATGTTCTTGAAGTAAATGTTTGATTTTCTCATTTTTCGCAAACACAACAATCCCACTGGTATCTCGATCTAAGCGATGAACAATAAAAATGCGATTTTTCTTGTGTTTTTGGTGTACATATTCGTAAACCTCGTGATAAAGAGTATTGTTTTCTTGTTTATTAGTCGCAATGGTTAATTGTTTTGCCGGTTTATTTACCACTAATAATTCTTTATCTTCATAAATAATATCTAATTTCTTCTTTTTCATAAGCATCACATTTTTATTATATCAGAAAAATAACAAAAAGGGGATTGTCAAAATAGATATATTATCATATAATATGAATAGATATTCATATGAAAGGAGATTCATAATGGAGTTAAACGAACAAATAACGGAAAAGTTAAGTACTTTTTTTAAAATTTTTGGTGATTATACTCGTCTTCGCATGTTGAATCTTTTATCTGAAAAAGCTAGTTGTGTAGGAGAAATTGCGGAAAATTTAGGTATGGAACAATCGGCGATTTCGCATCAGTTGAAAGTATTAAAAAATCATGATCTAGTACGAACAAAACAAGAAGGTAAACAAATTTATTATATGTTGTCGGATGATCATATTATGAAGATTTTTAAAACAGGATTGGAACACATAGAGGAGGAAATGGATGAAAAATAAAAGAATAGATACGATGTTATTACGTCTTATTATAAGTAGTATTTTATTTGGGATTGGATTAATGTTACCCGATATTCATTTAATCATGTTTTTTATGAGTTATGTCATTATTGGCTATGATGTTTTATGGGATGCTATAGAAAAGATTATTAAAAGAGAGTGGTTTGATGAGAGCTTTTTAATGTCTCTTGCGACAATAGGAGCTTTGTGTATTAAAGAGTATCCTGAAGCCGTATCTGTTATGTTATTCTTTCAATTAGGAGAGTATATTCAAGATAAAGCGGTAGATCATTCTCGTAAATCTATTTCTTCATTAATAAAGTTACGTAGTGATAAAGTTCATATTAAAAGAAAAGGTAAACAAATTGATGTACCACCAGAAATGGTGGGTGTAGGTGAATTAATCTATGTATCACCAGGAGAAAGAATTAGCATTGATGGTGTGATTGTAGAGGGTGAATCCATTTTAGATACCAGTGCCTTAACAGGAGAATCTTATCCTGTACAAGTACATGTAGGTGATTCTATTTTGAGTGGTTCGATTAATCAAACTGGGTATTTAACGATAAAAACGACCGAGTTATATACCAATTCTACGGTCTCTCGTATTTTAAAATTAATGGAAGAAGCTACTTCTGCTAAAACAGAAACAGAACGATTCATCACTAAATTTTCTCGCATTTATACACCGATTGTTGTTGTTTTAGCACTTCTTATTTTTATCATTCCGAGTCTTCTATTTGGTAATTATCAAGAGTGGTTATATCGTTCCTTTATTTTCTTAGTTATTTCTTGCCCATGCGCCCTAGTTATATCCATTCCCCTTGGATTTTTCAGTGGTTTAGGTGTCGCATCTAAAAAAGAAATTTTATTAAAGGGAAGTAATCATTTAGAAAGTCTTGCTCACGTAAATAGTATTATTTTTGATAAAACTGGTACGATTACGGATGGTTCATTTAAACTTCGTAAAATTGTACCGAATGCGAAAAAGGAAGAAGAAGTTTTAAAATTTGCTGCTTATGCAGAAGAACATTCAAATCATCCTATCGCTTATGCGATTAAAGAAGCATATCATAAGAAAATTGATTTATCGAAGATTAAAGAGGTACAAGAGTTTTCTGGCCATGGTGTAAAAGCTATTGTAGATGGAAAAGAAGTGTTCGTTGGAAATACTCGTTTTATGGAACAAAAAGGCATTAAAGTCATCCATGTAAGACAAATGGGGACCGTTGTTCACGTTGCAGTAGATGGAGAATATTATGGATATTTATTAATTGCTGACGAGATTAAACCACATATGAAAGAAACGATAGAAGCTTTAAGACAAGAAAATATTGATAAAATGGTCATTTTATCAGGAGATAATGATACCGTTGTACAAAAAATTGCGAAAAAAGTAGGAATAAAAGAAGCTTACGGATCTCTCCTTCCAGAAGATAAAGTAACCTATGTGAAAGAATTTATGAAAGAGCCTAATCGTGTTGTTATTTTTGTCGGCGATGGTATGAATGATGCTCCAGCACTTGTTCAAGCTACTGTAGGTATTTCAATGGGTGGTATTGGAAGTGATGCCGCTATTGAGGCCAGTGATGCTGTACTCATGAATAGTAATCTTAATGCAATTGTGTCAGGTATTAAAATAGGAAAGAAAACTCTAAGAATTATTTGGCAAAATATTATCTTAGCCATTGGAATAAAAATATTAGTATTATTACTTGGTGCGATTGGTATTTCTTCTATTTGGGGAGCTGTATTTGCCGATGTTGGAGTTACCATTATTGCGATTTTAAATTCGATGCGTATTTTTATGTATAAAAAATAAAAAAGAAGTCTCAATGACCTCTTTTTTTCATATATTAAACTATGAAAAAGATAATTTTATGGATACAATCATTTATGATCGGACTAGCTAAAATTACTCCCGGAGTCAGTGGTAGTGTTCTTGCACTTTCTTTTGGCTTATATGATAGAGGGATTGAAGCAATCAGTTGTTTTTTTAGAGACATAAAATCGCATTTTAAATTTTTATTATTTACCGGCAGTGGTATTTTTTGTGCGATTGTTTTTGGTAGTCAAATTATTTCTTTTTTACTTCAATATTATTATATTCCTACGATGTTTTTCTTTATCGGAACGATTGTAGGTGGAATAAAACCGGTTTGGAAGCAAATAAAAATAGATTTATCTATCAAAAACATTACTTTTATGATTGTAATTGTAATTATTATCTTAGTGTTAAGTAGATGTATAACTCCTAATGTTTCTTTTCTACAATTGCCCTCTTTTGTACTATATATGTTGGTAGGAATCATTGATGCGGCTACCATGATTATTCCAGGTATTAGCGGTACGGCCATTATGATGTCGTTGGGACTATATCCAATACTTTTATCTTGCTTTTCTTCTTTTATCCACTGGTCTTTAATTTATTCTAACCTTCCTAAATTAGTATTTTATATATTGGGATTAATGATAGGGTCGTTTATAGTGTCATTAATCATGAATTATTTATTTTCTCATTATCGTAAAACGACTTATATAGGAATTTTCTTCTTATCTCTTTTGTCTATGTTGATGTTAGTGAAAGATCTTGTGTTTGCATTTTCATGGCAGCCTATTTTTCTTTTAAGTATTACCTTATTTTTTTTAGGTTATAAAATGAGTCGTTATTTTGAATAAGTAAAGATTATAAACATATATTGTAGTAGGAGGGAATGTATGGAAAAGAAATTACCCAGAGTATTTGCCAATCCATTAGATCATAAAATAGAAAATAATAAAGAAGTTTTTTATTCACAAAATGAAACGGTTTCTGAAATAAATGATTCGGAAAGTACACAAGTTCCATCTTCTAAGTTTTCTTCGCTTAAAGAAAAAAGTGTTGGCCAAAAAATTCAAGATATTTTTAATTCTAAAAATTATGTTTATAAAGCAGATGTTAAGATTAAGTTGAAAAGTGGGATTGTAGAAAAAAAGATTGTTGGTAAAAATCAACGTTATTTAATTACGATGGATAATGAAAAAATACCATTAGAAGATATTTTAGATATTTGGACATAAAAAATATAAAGATTATCTCTTTATATTCTTTTTGTTTGCTCAGTCGATGAAAGAACTTGATAAAATTGTGATAGTTCATTTTGACATATATTTAGTTTTTCTTTTGAATATGGTTGTTCTTTTATTAGTAATTGATAGAAATTATTAAGAATCTGATTTTTTTCTTCAATAGTTAACTTTTGATTATTCCATAGATTGTAGTGACTTTGTTTTACTTGGTTTGTAAATTCTTCTAAAGGAATATCTTTTTGCGTTTGTGTATGATATTTTGTTCGATCGATAAGACGAATTTTGATGTCGTATTTCTTACTCATTTCATGAGCAATTAGATAATAGGGAAGAAGATAGTTAATACCATCAGTAAATAATAGAAGACCTGTAGGTTTTACTTTAGCTTTATTTAGTATGGTTTCATTAATAATATGATAATCTGCAGATTCTTGAATACGAGTTAAAACATCTTCTGGATTTTCACATTTAATAATAATTTTATCAATATCTTCTGTATAGGAATAACCTGCACGAATAGATTGACCATTTGGCATTGTTGCGACTGTATGTACATCTTGCCAACTAAGCATACTTGTCGCACTATCAAAAGAAGAACTTGCTATATAATTTTCTTTTGTAATATCAAAAGTAAGTGCGATAGGATCATTATAGTAATTCATACAATGAGTATTAAAAATAGAACAAGAAAGATAGGAATTTAAATTATTTTTGAAAGAATCATCTAAATGTAGTCCATGGGTAGTAGAGTGGGCGATTACTGTAAAAGGTTTCCCATTTTTAATTTCTGAAAATGGTGTTAGTGTACGTTCCCATAAGTTTGTTACAATAGGAACTGCTTTTTCTTCAAGCATAAAAATATAACGAATTAAGGTTTGAAATCTTTCTCCTGTTTCAGACGTGTTCTCAGGCCAATCACCATATTCATAATAATAGTTAATGGTTTCTGGTTCAATCATATCATGGTTTATGGTACTCTCTATTTCCCCAATTTCTCCTAATCGGTCAATTTCTTCTAAATAGGTATTTGCTTGGTTAGCGTAATTTTGAATAATTTCTTGTTCACTTTCAGTTAGATGATGGTTTGAAATTAATGATTGTAAAGAAGTAGTTATTTTTCTAGCAATATAATAGGCATCATGAAATTCTGCTTGTTCATCTTTGTAATCAAAATATCTTGTCATAAAATCACCACCTTTATTTTATCATATTTTATTTTGTTTGGTGAACTATGATTAGGAATAAAAAAAGATAAACTGTTACATTTATCTTTTTAAGTGTTATATACAATCTACGAAAGTATCTTGTAAGCAACGAATTGCACCTACACAATTTAAATTGACAGTAACAAAAGAGTTTGTTGCTGCATATGGAATTGCGGTTGCTGTTTCCACATCTGTACTTGGTTGTAATACGCGGAATGTTGCACAGCATCCATCGATTTTTTCAACACGAAGAACTCTTGAACAAGTAACACCTGTTGTATCACAAACAACATCTTCTTTTGTTATCGGAAATTCCCATGGTGTTCCTGTACAACAATTGTATAGTATGACTGGTCTAGTGTTACATCTAATGGCAACAGGAGAGCATCCAAGGAATCCACGATCGCAAGTATCTAAGCAATTATCTGAACATTCAGAGTTTTCTTGTAATATTGAAATGACAGTTAGTATTTCAGCTAGGCATTTGCATTCGTCGTCTTTTTTGTTGTTACACATATAATCCACCCCTTCTAATTTCACTATAATATATTCATTTAAAAATAGAATGTGTGTAAAAATAGCCTACAAACATTTTTTTGTATGAAAATCTAAGAAATTGCCATAATATAATTGAGGTGAAAAGATGAAAGAAAAAAACGAATTATTGCTCCACGTTTATAAAGATAGTGATATGAGTGTAACAACACTCACAGAACTATTAGAAGATTTAAAAGAAAAAGATAATAAAATTAAAAGTGTTGTGGAGGATCTTTTAAAAGAGTATCAATCATTTTTAAATCGATCTAAAGAGTGTTTAGAAAAGGAGAACATTCCATTAGAAACAGAAGGTATTATGACTAAAATGATGGCCAATATGGGTGTATCAAAAGAAGTAAAGATTGATAATAGTGATGCTAATATTGCAGATATGTTAATAAAAGGAATTTCTATGGGCAGTATTGATATGGAGAAAAAAATTGGTGATTATAAGAAAGAGGTAGAAAAAAAAGATTTAAAAGTAGCTAAAGAATTTTTAAAATTTCAACAAAAGGCTATAGATAAACTAAAAAAATTTCTATAAAAATGGTTCAGAAGATTATCTGAACCATTTTTTATGTTTTAATTGTTTTTTTGTGTGTAAAAAACGATGAATTGTATTTTTTTTGACTTCACTGCCAAAGAATTTAATGCTCGGAAATGCCTTTAATAAGTGTCTAACTATAAAAGACTGTTCAGCTTGTTTCGCTAAAATTTTATGAACCCTTTTTGTAATTTCTTCAGTATAATCTTTTCTAATTGCTTTAGTTAAAGTTCGAATATTAAACATAATTGTAAATGTAACAATATTATCGATAAGAAAAATAGCAAGTAAAAAGCTAGAAATGAAAATAAGATAAAGCGGTGGAATATGATTTAACATCCTTATAATATAAGGATTTACTATGTATAGTAATACTATACATAATAGTCCAAATAATACCGAGTTCATTAAACAAATGCGCCCATTTACATTAAATTTTACATGAGAATAATCCCACCAACGGGCATGAAAAATTTTTTCCATGAATAAACTAGTAATATATTCAATAATACTTGCGATTACTGCTCCCATGACAAATAGAACAATTGGGTCATTGAGATAACGCTGAAGCAAAAGAATCATAATTAATGCTGCCCAACCATAAATGGGACAATAAGGACCAATTAAAAAACCTCTTGAGACTACTTTTCTTTGTCTAATCATACAGTAAAGAGATTCTATACACCATCCTAAAAAAGAATATATTATAAATAGTAAAAAATAGTATAAAAAAATCACCATAAAATCACCATTAATATTATAACGATTATTTTATATTTTGTCTATAAATAGATTTTATTTCAATAAGTCTCTTTATATATAAAATAATGGAAACTCTTTTTAAAGTATGCTATAATGATAATGGTGATATATATGTTTAAACGATGGTGTAACTTAAATTAAAATAAATTGATTTAAGGAGGAACTATGAAGAAAAGAATTTTATCAGGGATGCGTCCCACTGGACGTTTGCACTTAGGACATTATTTTGGAGCTTTACAAAATTGGGTTCGTTTACAAGATGAATATGATTGTTATTTTGAAATTGCTGACGTACAGGCACTAACTGATAACTATGATAATCCCGAAAAGGTACAAAAGAATGTGAGAGAAGTAATGATGGATTATTTGGCATCTGGTATTGATCCTAAAAAGTCTACGATTTTTATTCAGTCAATGATACCGGAGATTGCAGAATTAACCGTTTTTTATTCTAACTTAGTTACAGTTGCACGTTTGTATCGCAATCCTACTGTTAAAACTGAAGCCAAGCAAAAGAAAGTATTATTTGGAAATGACGGAGAAAGTATTACATACGGATTTTTAGGATATCCTGTTAGTCAAGCAGCCGATATTACTGCATTTTGTGGTGAAGTAATACCGGTAGGTGATGATCAATTACCACTAATTGAACAATGTCGTGAAATTGTCCGTAAGTTTAATCATATTTATGGTGAAATATTAAAAGAACCAGAAGCTTTGTTAAGTGAGAATACAAGAATTAAAGGACTAGATGGAAATAAAATGAGTAAAAGTTTAAACAATGCCATCTATTTATCTGATACTGAGGAAGAAATTTTAAAGAAAATTATGGGAGCTGTCACAGATCCTAATAAGATAAAAAAAGATGATCCAGCAAATCCAGATGTGTGCATGGTATATAGTTATCAAAAACTTGTAAATCCCAATATTGAAACTGTATGTGCAGAGTGTAAAGCTGGAAAACGAGGGTGTGTTGCTTGTAAAAAAGAATTAGTTAAGTGTATGATTGATTATCTTAAACCAATTCAAGAAAAACGAAAATATTATGAAGAACACCCTGAAATAGTAGATGATATAATGAGAGAAGGAACTGCACAAGCTCGTTCCGAAGCTCAAAAAATGATGTCTGAAGTACGTAAACATATGCTAATTAATTATTTTGATTAAAAAAAACCAAGTAATGAAGACTTGTTACGGTTGTAACAGGTTTTACTTGGTTTTTTTACTATAGAGAATAAACTTTATCTTGGTCTTGTATTTCTTTTTGATATTCATCAGTATAAAGTTTATTAATTAATTTTAAGGCATATGCTAACTTCAATTCTTCTGTTTTTAAGTCATCTAATTTCCAAGCATATCCTTGAGGTTTTTTTCCATCTTCAGAATTAGAAATCGGATTTGTTAAAATATTAGTAGTAATTTCATGATCTAGATCATAACAAGCAAATGTTCCGGTAAATCCAGCTGCAGCAAAAGCCAAATCACTTTGACATTCATGAACTTCTGTTTTTGCATATCCTAATTCATGACGACGGTATTCCATTCCACGAGTTACAGGAATTTTATTTCCATTTTTATCTAATTTAGCATGTCCATTTGTATCAGCTAGGTATTGACCATCTTCAGTCAAATATTTTCTATCTAATGTAGGAGTTATAATTTGTTTTAATGAATCCTTTGTTATAAATCCTTTTTTTAAAGCATCATATAATTTAATTAAATCTTCAGTAGTTGAGAAAATCCCCGCATGACCTGCATAAGATACTAATTGTGCTTTTGGATCATGTACTTTATTTAATTGTTGAATATTTCCACCAGTTGTGATATCATTTTCATTTATTTCATATCCAGTATTATATAATCCCATTTGTTCATTAAAATATTCTTTAAATTCATCTTGAACATCAGGATTAGCTTTATTAATCATCATATAACCCATATCACTATACATATGTGTATTTTCTTCAGTTATTTTAGCTTGTTTTAACATTTCTAAAGCTTCTTCTTCGTTTTTAGCGTTATCATTTAATCTTCCATTTGTTTGAATTACATGATTAAATGTTAGAATTTCTTTCATTGGTTTGTCAATTGCGTATTCATTATTATAGTCGTGTAATTTTTGACTTAGATTAATCTTTTTTTCTTCTTGATTTTTTAATAAATGAATACTTGTAAATAATTTACTTACAGAAGCAAGATCAAAACGTGTGTTTTTATCGATTTTAACACTATTATTTAAGCAACTTGTTTTTCCTCTATATATAGTTATGGTAGGTCCCTTTTCTACCTTAACACCACAACTAATTCCAGCAGTAAGTTTATCGTTTACTAATTTTTCAGCTGCAGAAATTAAATCTTTTGATAGTTGAGGAAGTAGTTTGTCGTAACTAGTGTTTTCATTTAAAATTTGATTGTTTGTCGATACAATCTGTAAAATAGTATCAAATGTTTCTTGAATTAATACTGTATCTTCAATGTTGTGATTTCCTTGTAATTTTTTTAGTAATTCAAAAGCTGATTTAACATATTTTATTTGTAATTCTTTGTTCATAATATAATATCCCCCTTGTTTAATGACGTATTTTAGCACAAATGTTCGGTATTGTCAAATTGATAGTTTTCTGTGATTTTATACAATTGTTATAAACGAATTTAATGTGTATCTTTTAGAAATGTAGTTATTGAAACTCCTTATAGTTTGTGATACTATGTTTATAATAGATTGTCATGA
The DNA here is from genome assembly GCA_944332155.1 of uncultured Bacilli bacterium. Taxonomy (GTDB): domain Bacteria; phylum Bacillota_I; class Bacilli_A; order RF39; family UBA660; genus Pelethosoma. The sequence goes on along the minus strand of CALVJM010000002.1, from coordinate 6,974 downwards.
TAAAAAATACATATTTCAATATTTTATGTTAATTAGAAAGGAAATAATATTATGATAAGAAAGGGATTTACATTAATTGAATTATTAGCTGTTATTACTATATTAGCTCTAATTACAGCTATTGCTGTTCCATTAGTAACAAGTACAATAAATAATTCAAATGAAAAAATTGTCTTAGAATCAGCAAAAGAACTTATAAAAGCATCAGCTACAGATGTTGTAGATAAAGGATATTCTGTGCCATATCAATATAAAGTAGAAGATAATTCTTTAGATTATCAAGCTGGTGATTTTACCAAAGGTTTAATTGTTGTGACTAATGGAAATCATAGTTTTGTAGAAAATTTATCAACACCTAAATATTGTATAAACGGTCCTTTAAACGATTTAAATATTACAGAAGGTGTTTGTACTAATACCGATTATAATACTTATAAAAGTATTCAAGATATTCAAAATCAAATGAAAACGGAAGCTAATCTGTTATTTGATGATTTTCGTGGAGATTTTTATTTAAAAGGAAATATAAATAATAATTATGTTTCTTATAGTGGAAGAACTTGGCGAATTGTATCATTTCAAGATGGTATGGTAAAACTTGTAAGTCAGGGTACAGATACAGAAGCAGGAAGTAAAAATTACCAAGAAGCATTAAATTATTTAAATGGTACTTTTTATAACAATTTGACGTCTAAAGATTATGTGTCAGAAGTATCCTATGGAACTGGAAATGTGACAGATATAACGGCTTCTTCTGATCCAAATAACGTACTTGCTGCAGAAGAAACTAATCATCAAGAATACAAGGTAGGATTATTATCGGCTGGAGAATTTTTACGCGCTAGTGACGGTAGTTCTAATTTCCTAGCAAATGGAACAACATGGTTATTAACAACTAAAAATGCTTCTTCTGGTTATTATCTTACAAATCGGACTATTTCATCTGCTGTATTAACTACATCCAAAACTGTTCGTCCTGTAATTATGCTAAAAGATTATATTGTATTTACCGGAACTGGAACATCATCTGATCCATATGTCGTAAAATAAAGTGGAAACACTTTTTTTTGTTAATTTTATTTATATTTCATTATTATATGTTATATTATTTTTGTTTTGACAGTGGAAAGGAATACAGATGAATGATTTGTATGACATTAAGATAGAAAAACATAAATCTTATTTAGAACATATATTTGAACCAATTGATTCTAATTTAAAGTTAGATTTGGATCAAAAGAAAGTTGTAGTATCATCAGATAAGTTTGCTATGGTCATTGCAGGAGCTGGATGTGGTAAAACAACTACAATGTCTGCAAAAGTAAAGTTTTTAATAGAGTGTGAAAAAGTCTTGCCAAGCGATATTTTGGTTATTTCTTATACTAATCAAGCAGTTAACGAACTTAAGCAACAACTGCATCAGCGATTTCAATGTCCCATTTTAATTTCCACTTTTCATCATTATGCATATCATCTAGTTAAACAATCTTTAGAAGATTCAATAACTGTATTCACTAAAGGCGAGGAATTGGTTTGTGATTATTATTTATCCACAGTACAAAATTATCCCGAAAGAAAACAAGAATTGCTTATATTACTAAAATACTATTTTTCCACAGATTTATTGTTTAAAACGTCAATTTATATGCAATGTATGAAAGAATATTTTTTTTCCTGTGGAAAAAAGAAGTATTTGGAGGATAATTATCGACATGAATGGGCACAATTTGTGGATAATTATGGTTTAAGTATAAAATATTATGCATATCATAATCAAACTCACACTCATTTCTTTTGTATGTTAAAATTAGGAACTGATGAAATTTATATCGATTATATTGATTTACCAAGCTCTTTCTATAAGAAAATACAATTTTCTCATGAAGTAAAAAAAAGAAAACATCAAGCTGAAATATATCATTTTCATTATTTAGTTATCGAGAAAGGAGATGCGATTGAAGAAAAAATTATAAATTATTGCCAAGAAAATCATATCGTTATGCCTAGAGTACCTTCATGGGAATCTTTTTGTACATCTACTCAAAAAAGCACATTGAAGTTGCTATTTCGTGATTTATACCAATTTATTTTGTTATGGAAACGACGAGGTTGGACAGAACATGATTTTGATTATAGAATAAATAATAATCCGAATTTATCTTTAAAAAATCAAGAAGTATTGAAAACTATAAAAAAATTATATCAATATTACCAATATTATTTACAAAATAATCATCAAGTTGATTTTGAAGATATGATTCACTTAGCAACTCAAAGATTGAAAGAAAATGATATAACATTACCAAAATATATCATCGTAGACGAATATCAGGATATATCTTACGATCGTTTTCTATTCCTTAAAACAATGGTAGAAAAAGGGAATGCTAAAGTCACTGTCGTGGGTGATGATTGGCAATCTATTTATTCTTTTGCTGGCTCTGATATTCAATTATTTACACAATTCTCAAGAACTTTTTCTTCAGAAAAACAAGAACCTCAAATTTTTAGAATTCAAAAAACATACCGTAATAGTCAAGAATTAATTGATATTGCTGGTGCTTTTATTATGAAAAATAAAAAACAAATACAAAAAAAATTAGTTTCTACGAAACGTCTAGAAAACCCGATTTTTTTGGTTTATTATCGTTCTTTAAAAGACAAACTAAAAAAATTAATTTCGATATTAAATAAAATTTATAAAACTAATCCTAATGATAAAGTATTACTTTTATCAAGATTTCATCATGATATTTCTTTTATTAAAAATAGTAAACTCTTTTCTGTGAATCAAGAACATATTTTATATCACAACTATCCTCATATGCATATTGATTTTATGACTATTCACGCTGCAAAAGGACTGGGATATGATCAAGTGGTTATTTTAAACAACGAAGATGGTATATATGGTTTCCCTAGTTTTAAAGAAAGTCAACCATTTTTGAAATTAGTTTTTAATTCCACTCAAGAAGAATTGTTAAATGAAGAACGTCGGCTGTTTTATGTTGCTTTAACTAGAACAAAAAATTATGTATATTTATTAGTTTCTAAAGAAAATCCTTCGATATTTATCGAGGAATTAAAAAACGAAAATGTTAGTCATCTTCGTCTATAAAATCGTTTTGTGTATATATTTTTCGTGTAATTACAGAACTGTTTTTTTTCATAAATTCATTGTTTAAATATTCATAATATGTACCAGGTGCGATTAATCCATTAATATTTAAAATAGTAGAACTAATACTTCCTAATATATAATCTACAATAATTGCACAATTAGTACGTAAAACAAAAAACTTTTTATTTTTTCCTTTGGTAATCTTTTTAAATTTTGCATTAGTATATCGATATAAATCACTAGAAATTTCTTTATAATCCCCTTTAGGAATTTCACCCATATCTGCTTTTGCAGCATCAGGATACCAATTTTCGGTATTATTGGAAAATAAATATGTAATTCTTTTTTTGATATCGCGTTGCTGCTTTGCTGTCAATTGTAAGCCAAAGCAAACTAAATAGCGATTTAATTGTGTTACATTATATTTAATGTAAGCGTCACGATCTGCGATTAAAAGAACACCATCTCCAATCATATCAAAAAATTTTCGTGAATGTAAATCATAGTTTCCATAAGAGTAAATCTTATTATTAAAACATATTTCCATATGCCCAAAAGCTGCGGTACCACTTTTTGCTAGATGAATTATTACTTCTAAATTTGGTGTTTGTTGTGACTTTTTAACAGATAGTTTTGTTTGCTTTGGTTCAACTTCAATTAACTCATTAATTAAATTGATTAGTCTTTGTGGGGTAAAAGCCGTAATAAATAATGGTAAAGGTATTTTGATTAATTTTTTGAAAGCATCAGTTTTTTCTTTTGGAATTGTTTCGATAATAAAATCATTTAATCCCGATATACCATAAATAATTAAATAAATACCAATAATAATTTGAGCATATTTTCCGTTTGTTTCAGGATGAAGAATTAAAAGAATGGCAAAAATAAAATAAATAATGCATTTTAAAAGCAAAGCCAAACGTCCTTTTATGTGATAACGAATATAAAGTAAGTATGTAATTAACAAGATTAGTGCATTGACTAATACATAAACTCCAAATAAAATAATAACGCTATGATATACAAACGATAGATTGTAAACAATAAATAAAGCGACACTAATGTCTAAAATTCCTTTTAAAAGAAGAAACGTTAATTTTTCTCGGATGGGATGATGGGTAAAACAATTCCAAATTTTTATAAGTCCATTAGCGACTAATGATATACTCGCTAAAGTTAAAGTTAATTTTAAAATATTGTCTCCGACAAAAATACAGGTAAATCCCAAAATAATACATCCTATTCCAACAATAAGATAAACGATAGAATGAATGGTTTTTTCGAGCATTTTAGATTCACCTCCATGTCATGTATGAAAATATTATACTATGTAAAAAAAATAAGTAAATTATAGAATTTAAAGAATTCGCTTATAAATTTAATGTTTTGGTTCAAAATAATAATCAAAGGAGGATTTATGAAAACAATTTATGTTATGGATGTGTTAAACGTAATTACACCATATGAGCTAGTGCGATGTTTTAAAAAATTCAACAAGGTTTATCTTATTTATACTAAAGGTGAACGTGTTCATGAAGATGATAATGTTTATGTGAAAAATTATGTTGTAGTAAAAAATAACGAAGATATGTGGGTAGCTCCTGATGATGATGATTGGAATGATTTTAAAAAATTTGTTAAAAAAATATCTAATGAAAGTAGCTTAGGTGCTGTTACCACAGTTGATGATATCGAAATGAGAGATCGTACAAGCATAAGGGTTATAACTAACCGAATGTTTAAAGTTGTCCCTTATTATTATCATTTGTTATCTCAAAATCATAATTATCATACAACTTTGAGTGTTCAAATGTCTAACAAAACAACTAATTTAAATCAACAATTAATACATCAGTTTGAAATAGGTACTTTAAATATGCCAGATATAGACTATGTAGAGGAATATCAAAAATTAAAACAAGAAAATGATTATTTGTATAAAAAATTGAAAGAAATCGAAACAATTGTTAACCAGAATTCAAATAAACTCGATTCATAACTAACACCTGTATTTCATAAAATAAAATGAGGTGGATATTATGAATAATGTACTGAATTATTATTATCACTTATACCCGGATAATATTCACCAAACACATAAAGAATTTAGATTTTTTGTAGATGGTTATGAGTATTTGTTTAGTCCTTTAGTTATTGATATTAAACATTTAGAATATCTATATTCTTTATCTAATCAAATGCTTCAATATCAAATGTATGTATCTCAAATTATTCCAAATGTTAATAATCAATTGTTTACTATTGTCCATCAAGAGCCATATGTATTGATTAGATTTTTAAATCTAATACATGAGTCTGTGAACTTTTTGGATATTTTAAGATTTCAAGAACAAACCGCACTTTTTGTGCAAAAGCCATTAGTACTTAATTGGAAAAAATTGTGGGAAGATAAAGTTGATTATTTTGAATATCAAATGGATCAATTTGGGAAGAGTTTAACTTTGGCTAGAACGAGTTTCAGCTATTATATCGGTTTAGCTGAAATGGCCATTAGTTTATTAAATTTTGTTGATGTTGAACTATCAACTGCGGTTGTTGCTCATCGTCGTATTTTTCCTGACCACACCATTAAAGACTTATATAATACTATAAATTTTGTAGTGGATTCCAAAGTACGAGATGTGGCAGAATATTTTAAATGCCGATTTTTTTCTGGTGATTACATTAATGATGAAATCGATTATTACCTAACAAATGTGCTTCAAGATAATGATTATTTGTTATTCTTTGCTCGTATGCTATTTCCAACTTATTATTTTGATTTATTTGAAAATATTGTGTTTTCAGAGGTAGAAGAAAAAGAACTAATAAATGTTATTGATAAGGCTGAAGAGTATGAAGAGTTACTGGTTGATATTTACTTTAAAATTCAAGAAGTATTTCGATTACCAGAAATTACATGGTTTAAATTCTATCATCAAAATGTGTTTTAAATATAATTAAAATATCTATAAAATGTTTAATATAGATGCTTTAGATAATAATGAAATGCTTTCTTACTCAACATTAATAACAGTTTCGACTGTAGGAACTTCGTCTTTAATCATTGCTTCAATTCCATCTTTTAGTGTAACATCTAACATTGCACAATTCGCACAAGCCCCAGTCATTTTTATATATACAATATGATTTTCATATTTGATAAACTCAACGTTTCCGCCATCATTGATTAAAAAAGGTTTTAAACGATCTATGATTTCTATAATTTTTTGTTCTTCATTTTTCATTTTGTTCACCACCTGATAAAATTATTATACTATTTCTTTATTGATAGGTAAAGTGGAATTTCAAAAAATAATGTGTTATAATATCTTTGAGGTGAACACATGGGCAAATATGAGAAAGGCAAAATTGTAAAAGGTGTAGTTACTGGTATCGAATCATATGGTGTTTTTGTTTCGTTTGATGAGTTTTATACCGGATTAATTCATATTTCTGAACTTTCTCATTCATTTGTAAAAGATGTACATGATTTTGTTAAGATTGGTGATCAGATCTATGTGGAAATTTTAGATGTGGATGAAGAAAGTAACCATTTGAAACTGAGTATAAAAAATATTATTTATAAAAAGAATGGATATATTCGTCGAAAAAAAATTATTGAAACTGGTTCGGGATTTAGTATTCTAGCCCAAAATTTACCTAAATGGATTAATAAAAGCTTAAAAAAACAAAAAAATTAGAAAAAATAATTATTTTTTGTTGACAATGCCTGCAGGACATGGTATATTTATAACTGTCCAAGCACGCAAATCGGGCGATTAGCTCAGTTGGTTAGAGCACCTGCCTTACAAGCAGGGGGTCATAGGTTCGAGTCCTATATCGCCCACCA
>CALVJM010000001.1 GCA_944332155.1 uncultured Bacilli bacterium | reverse complement strand
AAAAGACAAAATGACTTGAATAACCTCTGGGTCATTTTTATATTATTTCAAAAACTGTCCGGTTATAAGATGTGATTTCTGATTAGTGGACAGTTTTGAATAATAGTAGAGAAAATAAAGAAAAAAACAAGAAAATATTCGTCCAATTGTGAATAACTTTCTTGTTTTTTTGATATTAGGATTAACCTTTAAAAAATCATAAAAAATTTGCAATATCTTATTTAGTATTCTATACTTTATTTGCAAACAGATCTTTATGTATTTTTATAATTTAATATCAGCAAATTTGGTTGTATATATCTGCTGTAAAGAGGAAAGTGACTGAGTGTGTATCTTAGTCATTTTTGCTTTAAAAAAATATCTAGTTATAATTTATCAGATATAGATAATATTTAATTCGTGTCTTTTTTTATTGTAAATTTTCTTTGAAAAATAAGGCTTTTTATGTTAAAATGGAAAAGGTGAGAGTATGAACGAAGTATTAAAAAGAATTTATGAATATTCTTTAGAAGAAATAATGGGAGATCGATTTGGTCGCTATTCGAAAGCAATTATTCAAGACCGTGCTCTTCCAGATGTACGTGATGGATTAAAGCCAGTACAACGTCGTATTTTGTATGCGATGTATAAAGATGGAAACACATATAATAAACCATATCGTAAAAGTGCAAAGACGGTTGGTAATGTAATTGGTAACTATCATCCTCATGGTGATACATCTATTTATGAGGCAATGGTTCGTATGAGTCAATGGTGGAAACAAGGAATGCCTTATATTGATATGCATGGTAATAATGGTTCTATGGATGGAGATAGTGCGGCGGCAATGCGTTATACAGAAGCTCGACTTGCTAAAATAAGTAATGAGTTCTTTAGTGACATTGATAAAAATACGATTGAATGGACTTGGAATTTTGATGATACAGAGCTAGAACCTACGGTATTACCTGTTAAATTTCCTAATCTTTTAGTTAATGGCTCTACTGGTATTAGTGCCGGATATGCGACTAATATTCCACCTCATAATTTAGGAGAGGTTATTGATGCTACAATTAAACGAATTGATAGTCCTAATTGTCGTTTAGATACGCTTTTAGAAATATTAAAAGGTCCAGATTTTTCAACAGGAGGAATTGTAGAAGGAAAACAAGGTATTATTGATGCTTTTACAAAGGGACGAGGAAAAGTAGTAGTTCGTTCAAAAGTAGAAATTGTGAAAAATCGTGGAAAATCACAAATTATTGTTCATGAAATTCCATTTGAGGTTGTAAAACAAAATTTAGTAAAAAAGATTGATGAGATTCGCTTAGATAAAAAGATTGATGGTATAACAGAAGTACGTGATGAATCCGATCGTGAGAATCCAGTATCAATTGTAATTGATTTAAAGAAAGATGCAGATGCAGAGTTAATTTTAAATTATTTATATAAAAATACGGATTTACAAGTATCATATAATTATAATATGGTCGCAATTATTAATAAACGTCCAATGACTGTAGGTATTTTACCTATATTAGATGCGTATATTGAGCACGAGCGTAATGTAATTATTAAGCGTACTGAATTTGATTTGGAACATGCTTTAAAACGTATGCACATTATTGAAGGACTTATAAAAGCTCTTTCCATTTTAGATGATGTAATTAAAACTATTCGTGCGAGTAAAAATAAAGCAGATGCTAAAAATAATTTAGTTAAAGAATATGAATTTACTATTGAACAAGCTGAAGCTATTGTTGTATTACAATTATATAAATTAACTAATACTGATGTCACAGAGTTAATGAATGAACAACAATCTTTAGAAGAGTTGATCAAACAATTACGTAAGATTTTAGGTGATGAAAACGAATTGAAATTAGTTATGAAGAATGAATTACGTAATGTAAAAAAAGAGTATGCTCAAGAACGTAAAACGGAAATTAAAGATGAAATTACGGAAATTAAAATTGATACAACTAGTATGATTCCAAAAGAAGATGTTATGGTTGTTGTAACTCATGATGGATATGTAAAACGTACTAGTATGCGTAGTTATAGTGCGGTTAGTAATGAGGAACCAACAGTAAAAGAAGGGGATTATGTTACTGCAAAATATCAAATGAATACGATGGATACTTTATTATTATTTACAGATAAAGGTAATTATTTGTATATTCCAGTTTATGAACTTCCAGAGATTAAATGGAAAGATTTAGGAAAACATGTTAGTAATGTAATTAAATTAAGTGTAAGTGAAAATGTAATCGTAAGTATTCCTGTCTTTGATTTTGAAGAAGAGCGTTATATTACTATGTTTACACAAAATGGAATGATTAAGCGTACACGTATTGGTGATTTTAAAGTTCAACGCTATTCTAAACCATTAATGGCTATCAAATTGAAAGAAGGAGACACACTATTACAAGTTACTGATTCTAACTATAATGAGGTTTTTATCGCAACACGTTGTGGCTTTGGATTATGGTATGATATTTTTGAAGTACCTGTTACAAGTACAAAGAGTGCTGGTGTAAAAGCAATTGCGTTAAAAGATGATGAGGTAGTAAGTGGATGTTTATTTAATGGAAATGCTGAATATCTAACAGTTATTACTTCTAAAAATACCGCAAAACGTATTAAAATGACAGAATTTGATAAAACTACTCGTGCTCGTCGTGGAGTTCAAATTGTTCGTGATGTAAAAACAAATCCATATTATATTTTATCGACTTTTATTATCTCAACTAAGTGTGTGCTGGGGATTAAGATTGGTCCTGATATTGTTGAACATAAAATTACAGAATTTCCAATTATGGATCGCTATTCAACAGGAAGCTCTATTACTAAATCACATATTAGTGACATTTATTTAATTCCTGATGTAATTACAAAAGAAACATTTGAAGAAGAAGTGGTGAAAGTCACTAAAGAAGATGTATCATTAAAAGAAGTTGACGAACGTATTTTAACAATTGATGATTTTTTAAAAAATATCGAAAATAGTGATGATGATTAAACAGAACATATCAATTCTGTTTTTTCATTGCTTATTTCTTTAATTTTTTAATGTTAAAGCAAGCGAATTTATCATATCTGTTATTTGAATCCGCTTTTTAATTTTGATATAATGACAAGGGAGATGGAATAATGATAGAAGTAGAAGGAATTATTGTCAGTGAACGGGATTATAAAGATACGAGTAAGATTGTTGGTATTATGACTTCTACTCATGGTCTTATTACTTGTATTGCGAAGGGAGCTAAAAGATTAAAAAGCCCTTTACGTAGTACTACTGGTAAACTTACTTATGGAAAGTTTCAAATTTTATATAAAGAAGGGAAGTTATCTACCCTTATTGAAGCTGATGTTATCAATATTTTTAAAAAAATAAAAACCGATATTGTTTGTATTAGTTATGCATCTTTTTTAGTCGACTTAGCTGAGCAAGTCATGAAACAAAATGGAAATAGTGAAATTTATGATTTATTAATTGCTGGTTTAAAAAAAATAGATGATGGTTTTGATCCGGCGGTTATTACTAATATTCTAGAACTTAAATATTTAGATTATTTAGGAGTAATGCCAGTTATTGATTGTTGTGCGATTTGTGGACGAACTGATTCTATATCTACTATATCTGCTCGTCGTGGTGGATATATATGTAATCATTGTCGACAGGATGAAACGGTTGTGGATGAGAGAATTGTAAAGTTGATTCGAATGTTTTATTATGTTGATATATCAAAAATTTCTAAATTAGATATTAGTTCTAGTGTGAAAAATGGAATTGATAAATTTTTAGATGAATATTATGAAGATTATACTGGTCTTTATTTAAAAAGTAAGCAATTCTTAAAAGATTTAAATAAGATTGTTTAAAGAAAAAAGTAAACAGGATTGACTTTCTTCATAGTTTATCATAAAATGATAATATCATGAATAAATAAATCTGATGACGGATTGGAAACCCCGAGGAATATGTTAAAAGTGATTCTCCTAAGAATAAGTAAGGTGGAACCGTCCTAATTGGACCCTTATAACTTAGGAGATTTTTTATTTATAGGAGGAAAATATATGGAAAAGTTAACAATGGAAAAATTAGTTAATATGTGTAAACAATATGGATTTATTTTTCAAGGAAGTGAAATTTATGGTGGACTGGCCAATACTTGGGATTATGGTCCATTAGGAGTAGAACTTAAGAATAATGTAAAGCGTGCCTGGTGGAAAAAGTTTATTGAAGAATGTCCATATAATGTAGGGATGGATAGTGCGATTTTAATGAATCCTAAAACATGGGAAGCAAGTGGTCATTTAAAAACATTTAGTGATCCTTTAATTGATTGTAAGCATTGTAAAACAAGACATCGTGCAGATAAACTAATTGAAGAATTTACTGAGGGCAAAGAAACGGGAGATGGATGGAGTAATGAACGTTTACTTGACTTTATTAAGGAACATCATATTACTTGTCCAAACTGTGGTTCTATGGATTATACTGATATTCGTCAGTTTAATTTAATGTTTAAAACATTTCAAGGTGTTACAGAAGATGCTAAAAGTACTATTTATTTACGACCAGAAACGGCACAAGGAATATTTACTAATTTCTTAAATGTTCAACGTAGTATGCGTTTAAAAGTACCTTTTGGTATTGGTCAAATTGGAAAAAGTTTCCGTAATGAAATTACGCCAGGAAATTTCACTTTCCGTACTCGTGAATTTGAACAAATGGAGTTGGAATTCTTTTGTAAACCAGGTGATGAATTAGAATGGTTTAATTACTGGAAAGAATATTGTAAAAATTGGTTATTATCTTTACATATGAAAGATGAAAATCTTCGTCTTCGTGATCATAAGAAAGATGAATTAACGTTCTATAGTAATGCGACTACTGATTTTGAATATCAGTTTCCATTTGGATGGGGAGAATTATGGGGAATTGCTAGTCGTACCAATTATGATTTAACCAAACATCAAGAAACATCTGGAGTTAGTATGGATTATTTAGATCCTGAAACTAATGAAAAATATATTCCTTATGTTATTGAACCATCATTAGGTGCCGATCGTGTTGTTTTAGCCTTTTTAGCAGATGCTTATGAAGAAGAAACTTTAAATGATGGTACAACTCGTGAAGTTATGCATTTTCACCCATTTCTTGCACCATACAAAGTAGCCGTATTGCCTTTGGTGAAAAAATATCACAGTGAAAAAGCTATAGAAGTATATAAAATGTTAAGTAAACATTTTATGACTAGTTTTGATGAAAGTGGAAATATTGGAAAACGTTATCGTCGTCAAGATGTAATTGGGACTCCTTTTGTTGTTACAGTAGATGATCAAACCGTGAATGATGGAACGGTAACAATTCGTGATCGTGATACAATGGAACAAATTACTTTGCCATTAGATGAAGTAGTATCTTATATTGAAAAAAAATTAGAATTTTAACCTGAAGGGTGATGAGTATGTTCTATAAAACTTATATTGTAAATGGAAAAAAAGTAAATGTACGTATTGATAGTCATGCACCTATATTAGGAAGAGGGTTTGAAGCAAAAGTATATCCAGTGAAGGGAAAAGCTTATAAATTATATCGTAGTTTTATGCTGAAAAAATGCAATTTAGGTGAAAAAGAATGTCTATATTTATCAAAAATACCAACCAAAAGAGTGTTGTTGCCTGACGAACCTATTTACGATGAGAATAAAAAGTATTGTGGATATACAGCGAAAATGCTATATGATGGTGAGAAACAAGCTCTTCTCAATATGACTATTCCTACTTTTATTGAAAATGTAAAATATCTTTATGAAGATTCATCTTTACTTACAAAGTATCACGTTTTAATGGATGATTTTAGTGAGGATAATATGATGGTTACGGAAGATGAAAAAATCTATATTATTGATCCAGGATATTTTTACTGTTATTCACTTCACCAAGAAAAAGAAGAACCAGAAAATTTAGAACAACAAAATGATGAATTTATTAGAAACGACATTTTACTTTTATTAGCTTTTTCCTTTTTCCCTGTTAATGATTATTTTGGGCGTGGAGAGTTTCTAAGTAGTTTTTCTTTTAAAAAAGAAGAGTTTCTTATGGAATTGATTGAAGGTATGAAAGATTGTCGTATTTTAAACGATTATCGTAAAAAAGTATTAGAAGAAATAGAATATCAAAGAGTATATTAGGGTGTGATTATGAATGAAGAAAAATTTTATGCCACAGATGTATGCGAAAAGTATATATACTGTAAATTATGATTTATTAAAGAAAAAAGGAATTACTTGTCTTCTTTTTGATTTAGATAATACATTAGTAGAACCACATGCAAAGCACGTAGACGAGAAATTAAAAAAACGGATTGAAAATCTAAAAAAAGATTTTCTCATTATTATATTTTCTAATAGTATGAAGAACAGAGTACAGACATTTAGAGAAGAATTGCAAGTAGAAATGAATCACACTTCATTAAAACCACATGCTTATTCCTTTCGAAAAGTTTTAAAAAAGTATCATTTAAAAGAAAAGGAAGTAGCTATTATTGGAGACCAACTATTTACTGATGTGATTGGTGGTAATAACGTAGGCATTATGACTATATTAGTAGATCCTCTCACCACGAATGACTTTTTGATTACCAAATATAATCGTTATCGTGAAGAGAAGAAGTTTAAACAATTACAAGAACAAGGTTTGTTAGTGAAAGGACAATATTATGATGAAATGTAAGGGTTGTGGAGCTATTCTACAACAAGAAAATCCTAATAAGGAAGGGTATATTCGAAATGGCGGGGATTTATGTGAACGATGTTTTCGAATCCGTCATTATAATGAATACAAACAAGTTGTAAAAACAAATAAAGATTTTATTCCCATTTTAGAGAATATTGGAAAAACTAAGGATTTAGTGATTTTGGTTTTAGACTTGTTCGCACTACCACAAGATTTAGATTTATTAAAAAAATATTTACACAATTCTATTCTTTTGGTTTTAACAAAACGTGATCTTTTACCACGCTCTTTATATAATCAATATTTATTTCAATATATGAAAAAATATCATTTAAAAATTATTGACCAAGTAATGATTAGTAGTGTTAAAAATATGAATTTTGATGAATTGTTTACCAAAATAAAAAAAAATCAGAAATCAAAAAATGTATACGTAGTAGGTTATACTAATGCGGGTAAATCAACTATGATTAATCATTTATTGCGCCATTATAGTGATTCTAAAGAAGAGATTACAACTAGTATGTTAACATCTACTACTCTTAATACGATTGAAGTTCCTTTTTCAGATGATTTAATTTTGTTAGACACACCAGGACTTTTAGAAGAGGGGAATTTACTTGATTATGTAGATGGTTCTATGATTAAAAAAATTACACCAAGAAAAGAAATTAAACCAGTTACATATCAAATAAAAACAACACAAACAATTCAAGTTGATGAACTATTATCGTTGGAAGTCTTATCTCCAACGAATCTCACTTTTTATCTATCTAACCAATTAATTCTAAAACGATTTTTTACATCTCCTGTAAAAACGTTTGGAACTAAACATAAAATCGAAATTTCTTCTCCTAATACTGATTTAGTGATTTTAGGTCTAGGCTTTATTCGTGTTTTAAAACCGTGTGTTATGTATTTAGATTTACCATCGCAAGTACACTTTTATTTACGTCCATCTTTAATAGGAAAACCATAAAGAGAATTTTTCTCTTTTATTTTTGGTAAAATCAAGGTATAATAAAATTATAATAAGGAGGGACTATAAATGTTAGGAAAAATTTCCGGAATTGAAGAAAATGTGGTGGTGGTTGATTTAAATCCTGAAGTATTAAAAAATCAAACTTTAGCGAATCATCATCTTGTTTTTGAAGATCCAGATAAATTAATTGTAGGAGAAGTTGTTAATATTAAAGATGGACAAGCCTATGTCAATTTAATTGGAGAATTAGTTGGAGAACGATTTGTAGGAGGTGTAATTCGTAAACCTTCTTTTGGTGCGAGTGTAAAATTAGTTTCACAAGAAAAAGTACCACTTATTATCGGAATTCCTGAATTTAAAGAAAATCGTGATCTTTATTTAGGAATGAGTCCCGTATATCCTGGTATCAAACTTGGTGTTAAACTAAATGATTTCTTTGCGAACCATTTTGCAATCTTTGGAAATACAGGAAGTGGTAAGTCTTGTAGTGTAGCTCGTATTATTCAAAATATCTTTGTGCGTGAACGTTATATTCCGTACCGTGCGAGTTTCTTTATTTTTGATGCTTATGGTGAATACCATAATGCATTTAAAGACCTAGGAAAAGTAACTCCTGGTATCAGTTTTAAAGCTTATACAACTAATACTAATTTTTCAGATTCAGAAATTCTTCGTTTGCCATTATGGTTATTAACAGTAGATGATATCGCACTATTATTGGGTGTAGAAAATGCTGGACAATTACCTATTATTGAAAAGGCATTAAAACTAGTAACTATTTTTGCACGTGAAGAAAAATTAGTTATTAAACATAAAAATGATATTATTGCGCGTGCGATTTTAGATATTTTATCTAGTGGTCGTGGTGCAGCGCAAATTCGTGACCAAATTTTTTCAGTTTTATCGCATTATAATACTTCAGAATTAAACTTGGAAACAGAAGTTTATCAGCCTGGTTATTCTAGAAGTTTAAAACAGTGCTTGTTGATCGATCAAAGTGGAAAGATTCGTGAAATGGAATTAGTTACCACTTTTATGGAATCGTTTTTAAATGATGAGTTGGAATTATCTTTACCTGATGGAAGCTTTATGTATACTTTGGAAGATTTAAAAGATGCTTTTGAATTCGCATTGATTTCTGAAGGTTCATTAAAAAGTGAGAGAATTTTTGACAGTTCTAATGTATTACGTGTTCGTCTTCAATCTTTATTAAATAGTAATTATGCAGAATATTTTAATTATCCAGAATTTATTACTAAGGAACAATATATTAAAAAGTTAATGACTGCCGATAACGGTAAAAAAGCCCAAATTATTAACTTTAATATTAACTATGTAGATGATCGTTTAGCTAAAAACTTAACTAAAATTTATTCTAAAATGTTATTTGATTATAATAAAGATATAGCGAAAGGAACTCGTATGCCATTTAATATCATCTTGGAAGAGGCCCATCGTTATGTACAAAATGACAGTGATATTGAAATATTAGGTTATAATATTTTTGAACGTATTACAAAAGAGGGTCGTAAGTATGGAGTACTACTTGGGATGATTTCACAAAGACCTAGTGAATTATCGGAAACTGCATTATCACAATGTAATAACTTTTTAATCTTAAAAATGATGCATCCAAAAGATGTAGCTTATATTCGTGAAATGGTTCCAAATGTAACCGAAGAGATTATTAAGAAATTACGTATTTTACAACCTGGATGTTGTGTGGCATTTGGTAATGGATTTAAAGTGCCAGTTATTATTCAGTTTGATATGCCTGATCCTGAACCATCTAGTAATAGTGTTAATATTAGTAATATTTGGTTTATTGATCGCCAGGCTCAAAGTTAAGATAAAACGATTAAAAAATAAACTATATCATATTAAAGGAATTGGTTCTATTAGGAAAACCAATTCCTTTTGTTTATTTAAGAAAAACATATATTGTGCTTGAAAGGAGATTATAATCAGAATAAAAAATATAGTGATATGGAATTTATTGTAAAATTTCGTGCTTATTAAAATATTGAATGTCATAAAAAAATTGAGATTAGTTCTCAATTTTTAATTGAATTAAATAAGGGGCTTTAGGATTATCTGTATTATGATAAATAGTGTATTGATGTGCATAATGTTCTTGTAGATGTTTTAATAAAACTTGTTCTTCTTCTTTTCCGGTTGTATTCTTGTTACTTTCATCAGGATATACTGTGATTAGAATCATTCCTTTTTTATTTAATAATTGATATCCCTGATCAATCGCTTTTATAGTTGTATTAGGTTTTGTTCTAATATTCTTATTTCCATTAGGTAAATATCCTAAATTAAAGATAATAAGACTTATTTTATGTTGATAATGGTGTAATGTTTCTAAAAGATGTTCATGTCCAATATTAAATAATTTATAATTTGTTTTTTGATGTTGATGTAATAACTTATTAGTATTGTTAATTGCGACTTCTTGAATATCAAATCCAAATAATGTTCCCTCGGTAATTATATCTAATAGATAAAGGGAATCATATCCGTTACCAACAGTCGCATCAATGACTAAATCATTCTTTTTAACTTGGTGATCTATAATTTGATGAGTTTTATTAAAAATACTTTTTTGGAAACCTTGATAAGTATCTCTTCGTTTTAGTTCTTTATCGATTTCGTTTAAAACGCCAAATTTTTTAGTTAACCATTTTGGTTCTATTAAATCATCTTCTTTAGGATCACCTGTAATTCTATGAATCACTATTTCTGGTCTTAATAATTCTAATTGGTCACATACAATATCAGTGTATTCTTCACGTGTTAAAATGTGAAAAGGGTGGTGTTGGTATAGTTCATATAATTTAGTACCTTTTAACATATGTAACATATGAATTTTAATTCCTTGGATATCTAATCTATTGAGATATTTGACAGTATCTAACATCATTTCTTTAGTTTCATATGGTAGTCCATTAATAATATGTACCACAACATTTATTTTTCTTTTTCTTAATTCTTTGACCATATTGGTGAAACATTCTAAAGAATGACAACGATTAATGAGGTTAGAAGTTTGTTCATGTATAGTTTGTAATCCTAATTCAATTGTTAGATAAGTTCTAGTATTTAGTTCTTCTAAATAATCTAAACATTCATTACTAATCGCATCAGGTCTAGTCGCAATAGATAAACCAATGACATTTGGTAGTTTCAAAGCAGCTTCATATTTTTCTTGAAGAATTGAAAGTGGTGCATAGGTATTTGTTCGAGCTTGGAAATAGGCAATATATTTATCACTGTCCCATTTCTTTTTCATAATTTCTAATATTTTATTAAATTGTTCTTGAATAGGTTCACATGGATTACCTGCATAATCACCACTACCGTCTTTGGAACAGTAAATACATCCACCAGTACCTTTAGTTCCATCTAAGTTAGGACATGAAAAACCAGCGTTTAGACTTACTTTAAACACTTTTGAGTTAAATTTATTTTTGTAAAAATAATCTAGAGTGTGATAACGTTTATTTCCATCTGTATACTTAAAATGTTTCATAAAAACCTTCTTTCGAGTTTATTATAGCTAAAAATAGTGAAAAAACCTATATATTTATGAAAAATTTATGAAAATGATTGGAAAAATATTCTAAACATTTACTTTACGTGTTATAATGTAAACGGAGGTAATGATATGAAAAAGAATAATTTATTGAAAGTATTGACAATAAGTTTTCTAATTTTTGTTGTACTAAGTTGGATTATTCCAGCAGGAATGTATGCGAATGGAACTTTTTCAAGCAGTGAGACTGCACCAATTGGATTATTAGATTTAGCATCTATGCCAATTTCTACATTTACTAATTTTTGTGGATACGGAATACTAATTCTAATTATTGGTGGATTCTACGGTGTTCTTGAAGCAACAGGTGTGTTTAAAAGTATGGTATCTAAATTAAGTCATTCGTTTGATAAGAAGAAAAAAACATTTATGGTTATGACTATTATTGTTTTTGCTCTTCTATCATCTTTAACAGGATCAAGTTATGTACTACTTATTTTAGTACCATTATTCGCAGCTGTATTATTAGAGTTAGGATATGATAAAATTTCAAGTTTTACAGCTACCATTGGATCTATTTTAGTTGGTAGTATGGCTTCTACTTATGGTTTTAATGTAAATGGATACATTAATTACTATATGGGAATTAATGATATGAATAATCAAATTGTAACTAAAATTATTTTACTTGTATTATTAACATTATTATTAATTTTCTTTGTGTTAAGACACACAAAAAAGGTAGAGGCTAAAGCTAAAACAGTAGAGAAAAAAGAGCCTGTAAAAGTAGTAGAAACTAAAACTACAAAACCAGAGAAGAAGAAAACAAAAGGAGCAACAAAAACTTCATCTACAAAGAAAAAAACAACAGCTAGGAAAACAACAACTAGAAAAACAAATAGTAAAAGAAAAACAGCAAACTTTGCTAAAGCTGATGATGTTAAAGTTATTCCAAATAAGAAAGAAAAGAGTGTATGGCCTTTTGTAATTGTATTTACACTTATGATTATTTTCTTATTAGTTGCTTGTTATAACTGGCGTTATTCAATTAATGTAAGTTTATTTGAAGAAATGTATGAATCTATCACTACATTTACTATTCAAGATTATCCAATTTTTAACAATTTAATTGGTACATTTAATCCACTTGGATATTGGGCAGTAAATGAAGTATGTATGGTTTTATTAATTATTACATTCTTAATTGGATGGGTTTACAGTGTTAAATTAAATGATATTGTAGATGCATTCGGACAAGGAGCTAAAAAAGCTTTAAAACCAGCATTTTATGTAGTAATGGCTAATTTATTTATGACTGTACTACTTTCAAATCCAGATACTGGAAGTATGTATTTTACAATTTCTAATTATATATTAGAAATGACAGAAGATTTTAATGTCTTTACTGCAGGAATTGTATCATTTATTGGTGGTTTCTTCTTTAATGACATGCCATATTTAATCAGTTCACTTTCAAGTGCTTTTACAACAAAAATTACCGATTCGACTTTATATCCATTAATTGGTTTAGTAATGCAATCATTCCATGGACTTGCAATGCTATTGTTACCAAGTAGTGCTATTCTTTTAGGAGGACTTGCTTATTTTGATGTTTCTTATAAAGAATGGTTTAAATACATTTGGAAATATTTAGTACAAATCTTAGTAGTCGCACTTATTGTTTGTGTCATTGTTGTATTATTTATTTAAAGTAAATAATTTATAAGATAGAATTTATGGTTCTATCTTTTTTCTTTCTGTGATAAAATGAAAGAATGAGGTTGTGATGTTATGAAATATGAAATAGAAGGTAAATTATATGATGTGATTGTTCAGAAAAAAAACAATAAAAATACCTATCTCAGAGTGAAAGATGATTTGACGATTCAGATTACAACTAACTATTTTACTAGTCGGCGTAGTGTTGTAAAGTTACTTAATGAATATCATGATGATTTAGTTAAAATGATTGCAAAAAAATGTAAAGCGAGAGAAAGAGAAGAGAACTTCTATTATTTAGGACAAAAATATGATATAATTATAGTATCAACCATAGATAAAGTCACCTTTGATGAACATTTCGTTTTTACACCGTCTCCAGAAAAATTAGAGAAATGGTTAAAAAAACAAGTGCGTACTTTATTTCAGGAACGCTTAGATTTGTGGTATCCACAATTTGAAGAATGTATTCCATATCCGAAATTGAAAATACGTAAGATGAAAACAAGGTGGGGTGTTTGTAATAAGCGTGATGATTCTGTTACTTTGAATTTTAATTTAATTAAATATGATTTATCTGCCTTAGATTATGTCATAGTTCATGAATTATCACATTTTATTCACTTTGATCATTCACAATATTTTTGGGATACAGTTCGAAAATATTATCCTGAATATAAAACCGTAACGAAAATGTTAAAAGAATAGGAGGATTTATGAAAAAGAAAATAGTGAAACAAGTCAATAACATTTCTAAAATATTATTAGCTTTTGTTCTTCTTATTCCAACATTGTTTGTACCTGAGCAAGAAGTTCATGCTCAAACATTACGCGAGTTAAAACAAGAATTAGAAGAGTATGAAGCTAATTATAAAGAAAATCAATCAAAACAAGCATTAACCAAAGAACAAATGAATCAAGTTCAAGCTAATATTAATCAAATAAAAAAAGATATGGAACAAATAAATGTAGATGTTACTAATTTAACTGAAGAAGTGGCGGAACTTGAAGTTAATATTAAGAAAAAAGATAAAGAAATTAAAGATTTAGTAAATTTTATTCAAGTTTCTAATGGAGAGTCTGCTTATTTAGAGTATGCGTTTGGAGCTCAAGATTTTACTGATTTTATTTATCGTATGTCTGTTTCAGAACAACTTGCAGATTATAATGAAGAATTGATTGATTCATTTAATAATATGATTAAACAAAATGAACAAAAGAAAGTTGAATTAAAAGAAAAGAAAGAACAATTATCTACTAAACAAACGGAGTTAGATGCTGAACTTGCCAAATTAGGAGATGAATTAGAATCTCTTGCGGATACAAGTGTATCTATAGAAGAACAGATTCAAGCACAAAAAGAAATTATTGAAATGTATGAAGATAAAGGTTGTGACTTAGATCAAGATGTTGCTAGTTGTGGTCGAGGTTTATTGCCATCTAGTACAGCTTTATATCGTCCACTCGCACAAGGACATGTAACTAGTGAATGGGGTTATCGTGATTTCTTGAGTGGATTCCATGAAGGAATTGATATGACAGTAAGACCTGATACTTATAATATTCCAGTTTATTCTGCAGGAAATGGAATTGTTAGTACCATTATGTATCGAAATTCTTGTGGTGGAAATATGGTGTTAGTACATCATACAATTAATGGTCAAACATATACATTATTATATGCCCATTTGAGATCAGTTAATGTATCTACTGGTCAATATGTTACAACTGGAACACAAATCGGTGTTATGGGTGGTCAATCGGATACTGAAAGTTATGATAAATGTACGTTTGGATCTCATCTTCACTTTACCATTTCGACGGGATTATATGGTCTAGATTATGGTAGTTGGTCTACATTAATTTCACGTAGTATTGACCCACGAAATTTAGTTAATTTCCCATCAGGAACTTATAATGAATGGTATGATCGTACAACTGCTTATTAATAACGAAGGAGATATTTTATCTTCTTTTTTATATATTGGATTAGTTAAAATATATTACGATATTTATGTTATGGTTGAAGAAATTAGATAACAATTAAATGAAAAGGTCAATAACAACTCTTGAAAATAATTTTTATGAATAATAGAAGAAGGAAATTTTATAAATAGCAAAGTCTGGAAAAACTGATAAGTAGAAATAAATTTGTTTGTCTTTTATTCTATTTTATAATTAGCAGTTATATGATTGACAAAAAATATATTTTTTTGTATACTTTTAGTGGCTATATAATATTGATGTTTGTATTTGCAATCGTAATAGCTACAATGACAATTGGTTATTCCTTATTGTCTAAAACTTCAAAAATTACCGTAGTTACCAAATAATTCAGAATGTACAGATGATGAAATAAAAGTAGTTTGTGATTCTACAACTTTAGGAGTACGAATAGTAATTCGTGTACAATGTAGTAATGTAAAATAGAAAGGAAATTATGAAAAAGATAACAGAAGAGAAAAAGAAAAGATTAATAGTGGTATTGTGTGGAATATTATTATTTGCACTAGTGTTCTTCCTAGCTTTTGGTTTATTTAGTGGTAACGATTCAAAAGATAAAACAACAGAAAATGGTACATATGCAAATACCAGTGAAGATGTTATTAAGGATCAAGAAGTAGAAGGTCTTCGTTTCTCTAATACATCATTAATTATGGAAAATGGGAGATCAAAACTTACAACGGAAGTTAAGAATTTAACTGGAGAAGATATAGATTTACAAAGTTTTGATATTCTTGTCAAAGATAAAGATGGAAAAGAAATGGTAACATTATTAGGATATGTAGGTGAAGTTATTAAAGCTGATGAAACTAGAATTATTACTAGTGAAACAGACGTAGATTTAACCAAAGCTGCTGCCATTGAATATGTTATAAAATATTAAGGAAACATTTGTTTTCTTTTTCTTTTTTGAAAATCATGGTATACTGGTAATATTAACAAAGGAGAATATTATGCAACAATCTAGAACAAGAAATTCAGTGATTAATTCATTAACATCAGTCATTACACAAATTTTAACAGTCGTAATGAATTTTGTGGTTAAAATTGTATTTACTCGTACCATTAGTATGGAATATTTAGGAGTTAATGGGTTATTCGCCAATATTATTACGATGTTATCTTTAGCTGATTTAGGAATTGGGACAGCTATTCCATATAGTTTATATAAGCCTTTGGCAGAAAATGATCATCATAAAGTTAAAGTTTTAATGAAGTTCTATGCGAAAGTATATAATGTGATAGGAACAGTTGTTTTATTAGTTGGTTTAGGTTTAATTCCTTTTCTTCCATATTTAATTAAAGGAGGCGAAGGCGTTCCTGATTTAAATTTTATCTATGCTTTATTTGTAATTCATTCAGCTTCTAGTTATTTCTTTGTTTATAAACGTTTCTTAATTGATTCTGACCAAAAAGGATATATTACAGCTCGTATTACTTTTATATTCTCTTTTATATTATCTTTAGTTCAAATTGCTATATTATATATTTGGCACAACTTTATTTTTTACTTGCTTTCTAGTATTGTCTTTGTGGTATTACAAAATATATATATATCACAAAAAGCAGCTAAATTATATCCATATATTAAAGAAAAAACAGATGAAACATTAGAAAAAGAAGATGTCAAAGAAATTACTAAGAATGTAAGTTCACTATTTATTTATAAAGTAGGTAGTGTAGTAACGAATGGTACTGATAATATGATTATCTCTAAGTTTTTAGGTTTAGTACCTGTAGGTATATATTCTAATTATGTTTTAGTAACAAAATCTTTAAATAATGTCGTTTCACAGTTATTTACAGCTATTACTTCTAGTATTGGTAATTTAGTAGTTACTACAAATAAAACACATAGTAAAAAAGTATTTGAAAATTTGTTGTTTTTAAATTTCTGGTTTTATGCTTTTGTCTCTATTGCTTTAATGATTTTAATCAATCCCTTTATTGATTTATTTTTTGGAAGTAAATTTGTCTTATCAGAAGCTGTAGTAATTACTTTAGTTATTGATTTTTATTTAAATGGCATGCAATCGGTATCTACTTCTTTCTTAAATGCTTATGGATTATTTTATGAAGGAAGACTTCGCCCGATATTTATGATTGTAATTAATTTAATTGTTTCTATAATTTTAGTAAAACCATTTGGTATTGCTGGAGTATTACTCGGAACGATTATTAGTAGAATTACAACTATTTGTTGGATGGATCCTAGAATCGTATATAAATATGGCTTTAAAGATGAAAAAGGGGTATGGAAGTATTATTTACAATATATTGAATATTTCTTCTTGTTTATTACCTTAGGACTTGGCTTATATTGGTTGCTTCATTCTATCGCTATGGATAATATTTTGACTTGGATTATTATGGGGATTTTAGTAACCATTGGTATTAATCTAATATTTATAATTCTTTTTGGTCGTACTGAGAAATTTCGTTACTTTTATGATAAAATTCAAAAATTATTTTTAGCTAAAATTAGACATAAAGTGCAGCGTACTTAAGTTATACTTAGGTTAGGTGATTTTATGAAAGTAAAAATATTTGATGAGGGTCATGAATCTGATTTAGAAGCTTCTGTAAATAAATTTTTAGAAGAATGTGAAAGTGAAATTATTGATATTAAATATCAAGTTGCTGTATCAGTTTTTTCAGAAGAACAAATATACTGTTTTTCAGCCATGATTATTTATCAATAGAAAAACAATTTCAACGTTTGAAATTGTTTTTTCTTACTAAATTTCTTGTCGCATTTAAAGATTATATGATATACTATTTATAGTACCATAGAGGTGAGTGCAAAATGAAGAAAAAGGGATTTACTCTAGTTGAAATGCTGGGTATTTTAGTGGTTTTAACCATCATTGTAGTGATTTCAGTACCTGCGATTACATCTAGTTTGAAAAAAGCAAATCAACAAAAATATGATAATTGGTTAGAAAATTTATATATTGCAGCGGAAGAATATGTAGAGTCTCATCGAGAAGACTTTTATGAAGTAAATGCCGGTGCCACTTCTTATTTATCTATTCAACAGTTGATTGATCAAGGTTATTTAGAAGAAAGTATTAAAGATCCTGAAACGGGGGAAGATATTACAGATGTTGCTGTAATAAAAATTACGGTCAATGATGATCAAACTTTAAAATATGAATTGATATATTTATCTGATTTAGATGAACTTGCGATTAGTGTAAGTATGAGTCCAGATCCGAATGTGGAAAATTGGACAAGTAGTGATGTTACTGTCACAGTTTATGCAGCAACTAGTCCGGGAGTAAGAGCAGATGAATTTTCATTTGATGGTGGAAATACATGGCAAATAGATAATAAGAAAACTTTTTCAACTAATCAAACCGTTAAGGTTATGGCGAGAGATTCCCGTTTTGATAGACGTAGCCAAATGAAAGAAGTAACTATTCGCCATATTGATAAAACAAAACCAAGTGCTTCTAAACCAGTAATTAATTTAGTAACTACAAAATCTATTACAGTACGTGCCGATTGTCAAGATGAAGAATCTGGTATTAGAGGATATCAGTTTAGTAGTGATAATGGAGCAACTTGGACTTCAGAACAATCAAATAGTAGTTATAAATTTGATAATTTAGAGACAGGCACTTATCAGATAAAAGCACAATGTATCAACGGTGCAGGATTAAAAAAAGCTTCTGAAGCAGTTAGTCAAAATACTAAAATTTTAGGTGTTCCTACTTGTACTATTTCACCAAGTAGTGGATGGACGAAAGAGAAAACAATTCAGTTGACGTATCCAGAAGGTGATGTGAATAATAAATTTATTTATAGTTATCAATTGTTAAGTGGAAAAGGAACAGTTGATGGTGATAGTATTCCTACTAAGAAATGGTTAACTACTACTAAATTGGTACAAGATGTGATTGTGACATCCGCAGATGATGGAACTATGGCTTCTGTAGTCGCTCGTGTAAGTGATGGAGTTAATACTGTTTCTGGAAGCACTTGTACTGTAACACAAATGGATGCTACACCTCCAGAACAACCGACGGTTAAGTTGAAACTTAATAATAGTAGTGGTAAAGATTATAATAGTGGCACATGGACCAATCAAAATGTTTATCATGAAATTACATCGACTGATGTAGGAGAAGGAGTTGCTAAATATCAATATTCTAATAATAAGGCAAATTGGATAGATGTACCAACTACTTGGCCTTCTTATTCTTTAAAAGATGGTAAACTTACTTATGTTATTAATTGGGATAATGATACAGACTTTTATATACGAGCAGTAGATAAAGCTGGAAATGTTAGTAAAGCTTCTAAAGTATTTTCTGTACAAATTGATAAAACTAAACCAACTTGTGCAGGTGGAACACAAAATAATACTGCATGGGGAGTAATTGGCAGAGACAGTCGTTATCGAATAGAAAAATGTTCAGATAGTGATGGTACAGTAAATTCTGGTTGTGTTCAATCTGAATATAATTCCAACAGTGCGAATAACAACGTGGAAGTTTCTGCAACGATTGCTGATAAAGCAGGTAATACAAATACATGTAAAGGAACAATTATAAATCTAGAATCACAATTAGCTGTTACATCACATAACTGTGCTATTGGTTCAATGGGAAATGTATCTAAATGTCAACTTAACTTTAATACAACTGCTGGTCTTGTTATTAAGCACGTTTATTGGCAATTATATAATAAACCAACTTATGAACATCAAGGAGGATACTCTATTTGGAGGACGAATTATGATGGTGGATTATATTATAATGGAGTATTAGTGCGTTTAGGAGTTAATATTTTCTCTGGTCAATCACTTTATGTTGACTGTACTTCTGGTTACTGTAATGGAAGATCTCTTCAAAATATTTATTTAAGTATTTGTAGTGCTCGTAATTGGAGTAATTGTGTAGATGAGTTTGGTCCAATTTATATGTATTAAGGAGGAATTATGAAAAAATATATTATTGTTATTGTTATTGTTGTTGTACTTGCCATTATAGGAATAAGTACTTGGTTGTTTGTACAAAAGAATAATTTAGCAAAAGCTGAAAAAAATGTTCGTGATGTTGTAACTGCTTATTATGAACATTATAAAATCGACGATACTGAATTAAAGAACTATTTTGTTGATGAAGATAGCTATAATTTATTTTTAGCTCAAAGATATCCATTTTTAGGTGATACAGAGATGTCTGATGGTTTTATTTCTAATGCTGAAGATTATTATGTATATTTAGATGGAAAAATTGATGTGCAAGCAAATATTGAAGATATTGTTATTGTAGATGATGAAGCACGTGCTTCTGTCAAATTAAATTATTTAGATTGCTATCACACTGACTTTGCGGATGGATTATTTGAAAAGTATACCGATTTAACTGTAGAGTCACAGGTTCAATTATTCTTTAATGACTTAAAAAACGAAGCAGATAAATGTATCGCTGGAAATGAGAAAAAAACAGAATATGCTTCAGTCACTTTACAAAAGAAAGCAGACGAATGGAAAATTAAAGATTTTGCTAGTGTTGTAGGTAATGAGTTAAAAGAAACAAAATTAGGTAAGCAACGTTTAGTAGATATAAAAGAATATACACAAGTAACGACAGATACTAATTTCCGTTTCGTTGATTTTGATCTTGTTAGTGGCAATAGACAGCTTTCATTAAATCCACTATCATTATGGGCATTTCCATATGAAGAGGATGACACTTTAAATCTTCGTGTAGAAGTAAAAGGTGATAAAGGCCAATCTTTTGTGATTAAAGTATTAGATGAAAATCAAAATAGTATTGTTGAAGAAGAAAAGAAATTATCAGATAGTCATCAAGTATTTACACTTAAAGTAGAGCCAGATCATCAATTAGATATGTTACAGGTATATCTTATTGATAAAGAAAATTATGATAAAGATCAAAAAGAACAAACATTTGATGAACAATCATTTGGAAGATTATATATTTATCAAACAGAGAGTGAATAAATTCACTCTTTTTGAATATTTTAGTATTAAGATAAAATTAGTACTTGACAATACATAGTAGTTGGTATAAAATGTTAGTGAGGTGGGAGGTATGAATACTCAGTTTAAAAAAGGTGTATTAGAAATGATTGTATTATTATCAGTTCACAAAAAAGATATGTATGGTTATGAATTAGTGATTGAAGTTTCTAAAATTGTAGATGTCAATGAAGGAACCATATATCCTTTATTAAAGAGATTGACGAATGAACGTTATTTTGAAACTTATTTAGAAGAATCAACTGAAGGCCCACCTAGAAAGTATTATAAATTAACTTTATTAGGTGAAAAAAGAATGGAAGAATTAACCAAAAGTTGGTCTAGTTTTCAAGAAGCAGTAAATGTGTTTATTAAGGAGTGTGAAAAACATGAATCAAGATAAATTTTTTAAAGAATTAGAAAAACGTTTAGATATTCTTTCAGAGGAAGAACGTAATGATATTATTAATGAATATAAAGATACTTTACATGAAAAAATAAAACATGGTGAAACTGAAGAAAAAGCTATTGAAGATTTTGGTTCAATGGATGAGTTAGTGAAAGAAATATTAAGTGCTTATAAGATTAACCCCAAATATGCATCAGAAGATGACAAACTTTATAAAGCGTCAAGTGATTTAGGTCATAGTTTAAATCGTTTTATTAAAACTTGTTCTGAATCAGTATCTAAATGGTTTCACCAAATTAGTGATGATATGAAAGAAAATGGTCAAGAAATAACTGTAGAATTAGTTACAGAATTAGTTATTAAAGGAATTATTACTTTATTTATTCTTGCTATTGCTACTATACCATTTAATATTATTCGCGTATTAGGAAGCAATATTTTAGAATCTTTCTTTTTTCCACTTAGTACAGTATTAAATGTGGTCTGGGTATTCTTAATTGGTGTTTTATATTTTTGTGTTGCCGCATTAATTGTAATTGCGATGTTTAAAGAATATGTTTCACCTAAAGAGGAACGTATAAAAAAAGATTCTCAGTCATCTAAAAAGACAAAAAGTGAAAAAAAAGAAGAAAAATCTAAAAAAAAAGATGAAGTGGTTACTAAAGTAAAAAAAGAAAAGAAAAAAAGTCACGGTATATCTAATGCGATTATGATTTTAGTACGTGTGTGGGTTGTTTTATTTATTTTAGCTCCACTATGTTTAGTAATTATCGGAAATGCCGTTTGTTTAGCTATCGCAGTTTACTATACTTGTAAAGGATTACCATTCATAGGTATTGATATACTAGGATTAGGATTTTTAATTTTATTTCTTCATTTAACTAAAATTATCATAGATTTAACTTTTAAACGTAAAAAAATCATCTTTTATCCATTTATAATTAGTATTGTATTAATTGCCGTAGGTGGAGTAATGACATTTGATTTATTCATGAGTATGGATTACTATCAGACTCTTCCAACTGATCAATTTCACACAACGACAAAAGAATATAGAATCTCTAATATTGATAAGAATACCAATTTCTATATATATGGAAGGGATTGTAAAGCAGTAGAAGATTCAACACTTAATGATGGAGAAGTAGTAGTTGTATTATCTTATTATGATGACTTTGTAACACCAGAGTATCATATGAGCGATGGTGGTGAATATTCATATGTAACTTTTACAACAGAAACAAAAGAGCATTATGTAAAAAGTATTTATCAACAAATTTTAGATGGTTTAAAAGAAAAGAAAATATATAATTATGAATCATTAGATCGACCAACCATCGTAGAAATTCGTGCGAATGCTAACACAATGGGATTTGTTCATTAACAAACTATCTGTGTTACACTATAAAAGTAAAGATTTTTATAAATCGTGTTATTGAAAAAAGTTGAATTCATATATATTTAATAAATTGGAATACATAAAGTATTCTAATTTTTTTATTTTGGATGATAAATATAGAAATTTGATAATTAATTATTATTTCAAAATATAAAATGTGTCGTTTGCTTCACATTTTTATTTCTGTTATAGTGCATCTGGAGGTGAAGAATGCAGAAAGAATTAAGCGCATTATCAAAGAAATATTTAAGGGAAGGAAAGGTGGTCTCCCCCTTAAATGATAGAGTATTTAAGAGTTTACTTAGTGACCCTAATTGTCGTGGGTTTTTGATTGAACTTATTCATGGAATTACTCATATACCTAAAGAATATATGGAAGAAAACTTACGAATTGAAAATGTTGAACACACCGTTAATCATGTAAATGAGAAACGAAAGATATCAGATATGATTGTATCGTTTAGAGGCAATATGATTAATCTAGAGATGAATCAGTATTATTATGAAGGAATTGTTGAAAAGAATTTAAGTTATGCGATGAAAATCCAAAGTGACCATATCTTAATAGGAAGTTCATATGCCGAATTAAATAAAACAATTCTTATTAATTTTGATAATTATGAAAAGTATGGTGATGAATTAATTATTAAGTTTCAACTTCGAGATGAAAAAGGAAGAATAGAGACCAAAAATTTTGAAAGTTATCATATCAATCTAGAAAAAGTAAAAAGAATGTACTATAATAGAGTTGAGTTAAGTAAATTAGAGAAAGAGATCTTATTACTAAGTGAAGAAAATATTAAAACCTTAGAAGAGATCAGTAAGGGAGAAAGTTATATGGAAGAAGCTAAAGACAAATTAGTACATTTAACGGAAGATAGTCAGTTTATAGGATTATATGATGGTGAGAAGATGAAAGAGTGGGAAAATAATTCTAGATTGGAGTATGCGAAAAAACAAGGCATAAAAGAAGGACAAATTCGTATTGCCAAGAAATTGAAAGATAGTGGTCAAAAAATAGAGTATATTAGTGAAATGACAGGTTTATCTGTAGAAGAAATTGAAAAGATGTAACGTAATTTTGCTGATTAAAATAATGAAAAATAAAAGGCATAATTTATAAAAAAATGTGTCTTTTTTTGTGGCTCAAAAAAAATTTCTAGTTTTGTCGAAACACTAGCGATGTCTATTGGACTGTGATAATCTTTTAATAGTTGGGGGGGAACATTATGTTAGAGATTAATATGGAATACCGTAAAGGTGTTTTATTTATTCGCTTTATGGGAGAATTAGTAAAAGATAAGATTAAAGGAAACGAAATAGAGAATGTAGATGATGTTTTATCAACAGGAATGACATGTGTAGTATTTAATTTAGAAGAATTAACGATGATTGATAATAGTGGATTAGATTATTTATGGGAAAAATATCAAATGGTAAAAGCTAAAGGGGGTGTTGCTTTCTTATGTGGGATTCATCATTCTACAGTTAAAAGAAGATTAAAACGTAGTCGATTACTCACGTATATGAATGAAATACAAGATGAGTTAATTTTATTACATCAGTGTTAAAAAGGGGGGAGAATAAATGGAAGAATTGGTTAGGGAATATGAATCTTTAATTTGGTTTGTAACTAAAAAATTTCCATATTATCCTAATAAAGACGATTTATTTCAAGTTGGATGTATTGGGTTAATGGAAAGCTATAAAAACTTTGATCCTAGTTTGGGTACAAAGTTTAGTAGTTATGCTTATTTTTATATTTTAGGCGAAATGAAAAAGTTAGTTCGTGAAGATAAAAGTATTAAAATTAGTAGAGAGATTACTAAGTTAAATTTAAAAATTGAGAAATTTAATTTATTATTAACACAAAAATTAGGACGATTACCTACTACTAAAGAATTAGCGGAAGCAATTCCAATTCCTGAATCGTTGGTTATTGATGCGATTAATTCACGCAATGTAGTGCATAGTATGGAAGAACCTATTCGTACTAATGGAAAAGAAATGAATTATCATGAAGTGATTGGTGATAAACAGGAAGATTTAGATTTGCTGTTAGATTTGAAATATGAATTACAGAGATTATCGCCAGAAGAACAAAAATTCATTTATGAACGTTATTTACGCAATAAAACACAAACTGAAATGGCAAAGCAAATGAATACTAGTCAAGTACAAGTTTCTAGAAAAGAACAAAAAATACTTAGTAAATTAAGACGTCATTTAACACATTCTTAGAGAATGTGTTTTTTATGTATAAATTATTTTTTTATTTCCATACTAACGATAGGAGGAATTATATGGAAAAGAATAAATATAAACATTTGGTAGAGAAACATACACCAAAAGAAAATAGTATTTATAATGGATTGGTTGCCTTTGTCGTTGGGGGAATTATGGGAGTATTAGGACAACTATTAATAGATTTATATTCTTATTGGTTACACATTCCATCGAGTGAAGCATCGCCGTATATGATTATTACTTTTATCTTTATTGGTTGTCTTTTAACTTGCTTTGGATTCTTTGATAAGTGGGTTCATTTTGCTAAAGCAGGCCTTATTGTTCCTATTACGGGATTTGCTCATTCTATGATGAGTGCAGCTTTGGAATATCGTAAAGAAGGAATGATTACAGGTATTGGAGCCAATATGTTAAAGTTAAGTGGAAGTGTCATTATTTTTGGTATTGTGAGTGCGTACGTGTTTGGTTTAATTCGTTTACTATTGATGGGAGGATAACATGACATTTAGATATAAAAATGTATATATTAATGAAACAGGTACAGTAGTTGGTCCGGAAGAGAAAAAAGGACCACTTAATAATTATTTTGATAAAAGTCATGATGATTTTTATTTTGGTACTAAAACATGGGAACAAGCAGAATCTAAACTTATTGAAGAAGCAGTTGATATTACACTTGGTAAATTAGAAAAAAATCGTTTTGATATGGATCTATTTATTTCAGGTGATTTATTAAATCAAATTGTCGCATCTAATTATGCGGCAAGTACATTAAATATCCCATATTTAGGTATTTATAATGCTTGTGCGACAAGTGTAGAAGGTTTAATTATTGGAGCTAATATGATAGAGGCTAATCAAATTAAACATTGTTTATGTTCAGCTTCAAGTCACAATAATGCAGCAGAAAAACAATTTCGTTATCCTGTTGAATACGGTGGTCCTAAACCTAAAACAACAACCTTTACTACTACAGGAACGGCAGTAGCTTATCTGACGTATAATAAAAAAGGTGTTAAAATTGAAAGTGCTACTTTAGGACGCGTAATCGATATGGGTATTAAAGATGCATATGAGATGGGTGCGGTTATGGCTCCAGCAGCCGCGGACACTATTTTTCGTCATTTACAAAATACTAAAAGGGAAGCGGATTATTATGATTTAATTTTAACTGGTGATTTAGGTAGTGTTGGTAAAAAAATATTGGTAGATTATATGTATACAGAGTATGGTATAGAATTACATCATTATGATGATACAGCTGCGATGATCTTTGATTTAGAACGTCAATCTGTATATTCAGGGGGAAGTGGTCCTGCTTGTGCACCTCTCGTAACTTATAGTTATATATTTCATCAAATGAGAAAAAAGAAATTAAGACGTGTTTTATTAGTGGCAACAGGTGCGTTAATGAGTACTACGATGGTAAATCAAAAATTAAGTATTCCGGCTATTGCTCATGCGGTTAGTTTGGAGGTGGTAGAATGATTTATGTAAATGCTTTTCTTTTTGCTGGTTTTGTTTGTTTGATTGGACAAATTATTTTAGATCATACTAAACTAACACCTGGTCATGTTACCACTATATTTGTTTGTTTAGGTGCTTTTCTAGATATTTTTGGTATTTATGACAAATGTATTCTTTGGGCAGGTGGCGGAGCATCTATTCCTATTACTAGTTTTGGTCATTCGTTAATTCATGGTGCTTTAGATCGAGCTAGTGATTTTGGCATTATGGGACTTGCGATGGGAATGTTTGATATGACAAGTGTCGGAATTGTATCAGCTATTATTTTCTCATTTTTCTTATCCCTTATATTTGAACCAAAAGATTAAAACATTGTTTATTACATATTCAAAAAGAATAAAAAATTAAAAATAATGTGTATAATTTATAGTTCATAGGTCATAATAAGAATGGATATAGAAATATATCTAAAAATAATTTTTTGTTTTTGTCTCGTTCTCACACTTATTCTTTGAATAAGTGTTCTTTTTTACTGCAAAGAAAATAAATTGTGATATAATAGGCGTAGTCAAGAGGTGATACTATGGATGAAATTATTATTAAAGGTGCGAGAGAGAACAATTTAAAAAATGTAAGTATTCGTTTACCTAAAAATAAATTAATTGTAATGACAGGTGTTAGTGGTAGTGGAAAAAGTAGTTTAGCTTTTGATACTATTTATGCGGAAGGACAACGTCGATATATTGAAAGTTTAAGTGCTTATGCGAGACAGTTTTTAGGTGGAAGCGATAAGCCTGATGTCGATAGTATTGAAGGATTATCCCCAGCAATCAGTATTGACCAAAAAACAACAAATAAAAATCCCCGTAGTACAGTGGGAACAGTTACAGAAATCTATGATTATTTAAGATTACTATATGCCCGAATTGGTATTCCATATTGTCCACACCATCATCGTCCTATTAGTAGTCAAAGTATTGAAGAAATGACTAATCAAGTATTAAATTTGGAAGAGAGAACTCGTATTCGTGTATTGAGTCCTATTATTTATGGTGAAAAGGGAACACATAAAGACTTATTAGATGGACTTCGTAAAGATGGTTATGTACGTGTTCGTATTGATGGTGAAGAGAAGGATTTATCAGAGGATATTGAATTATCTAGAACAAAAAAACATTATATTGAAGTCGTTGTGGATCGTTTAGTGATTAAACCTGATATTCGTAGTCGTTTATTTGAAGCGATTGAAACGGCATCTAAATTAGCGCGTGGAAAAGTGGTTATTGATGTTGTTGGTGGCGAAGATTTTGTCATGAGTGAATCTTATGCTTGTCCAGATTGCGACTTTTCATTACCTGAACTAGAACCTCGTATGTTTTCTTTTAATGCTCCATATGGTGCATGTTCTGATTGTAAAGGTTTAGGAATTAAATTAAAAATTGATGAAGATTTAGTTGTTCCTGATCGTACTAAATCACTCAATGAAGGCGCTATTGTAACTTTAAATACAGGAGATGGAACAAATATTAATGGTGTTCAATTAGATACGGTTTGTGCGTATTATAACATTGATAAAGATATACCTGTAAAAGATCTTGATCCTAAGTTGTTTAATATTATTTTGTATGGTTCTCCAGATATGTTGGAATTTCATTATATATCTAAAACAGGAAATGTAAGAAGAACTAAAGATTATTATGAAGGTGTAATTGTTAACTTAGAACGTCGTTATATGGAAACGAAGAGTAGTTGGGTTCGTGAATGGATTGAAAACTATATGACGGAACTGCCATGTCCAACTTGTCATGGGGCTCGTCTTGATTCCTCTGTTTTATCTGTATTAATTGGTGAAAAAAATATTTATGAAGTTACTCAATTAAGTATTAAGGATTTATATCACTTTTTAAAAACATTAAAACTAACAAAAGAACAAAAGGAAATATCAAATCTTATTATTAAAGAGATTAATTCACGTTTAGAGTTTTTGATTAATGTTGGACTAGAGTATTTAACACTTGCACGTACAGCTGCTACATTATCAGGAGGAGAGGCTCAACGTATTCGCCTAGCAACACAAATTGGTTCTCGTTTAACAGGTGTCCTTTATGTTTTGGATGAACCAAGTATTGGTTTACATCAACGAGATAATAATCGATTAATTCAATCATTATTAGATATGCGTGATTTAGGAAATACATTAGTTGTTGTAGAACATGATACAGATACGATGTTAGCGAGTGATTACTTAGTAGATATTGGACCAGGAGCTGGGCTTCATGGTGGAAATATTGTTGCGGAAGGAACTCCAGAAGAAGTTATGCGTAATCCGAACTCTTTGACTGGTAAATATTTAACAGGAGAAGAAAAGATTGAAGTACCTACGAAACGTCGTAAAGGTAATAAAAAATATTTAGAATTAAAAGGATGTAAAGAAAATAATTTAAAGAACTTAAATGTCAAATTTCCTCTTGGAACTTTTATCTGTGTAACAGGAGTTAGTGGTAGTGGGAAATCTACGTTAGTAAATGATATTTTATACCGTGTGGTATCAAATCATTTATATAAAGCAAAAGACAAACCAGGATCATTTCGTGAGGTTAAAGGCTTAGAAAACATCGATAAGGTTATTGATATTTCACAAACACCAATTGGACGTACACCAAGATCAAATCCAGCTACTTATACAGGTGTTTTTGACGATATTCGTGATGTGTTTGCCAATACCAAAGAAGCTAAAATTCGTGGTTATGAAAAAGGTCGTTTCTCTTTCAATGTAAAAGGTGGACGTTGTGAAGCTTGTTGGGGAGATGGAGTTAAAAAGATTGAGATGCATTTCTTACCAGACGTTTATGTTCCTTGTGAAGTATGTCATGGAACGCGTTATAATCAAGAAACATTAGAAATTAAATATAAAGGTAAAAGTATTTATGATGTCTTAGAAATGCGTGTAGAAGAAGCTTATGAATTCTTTGAAAATATACCAAAGATTAAAACTAAATTACAAATGTTAATGGATGTTGGACTTTCTTATGTAAAACTAGGACAACCTGCACCAACTTTATCAGGTGGAGAAGCTGGTCGTATTAAATTAGCTAAAGAATTACAAAAGAAACCAACAGGTAAAAGTTTATTCATCTTAGATGAACCTACGACTGGATTACATAGTGATGATATTAAAAAATTATTAGTTATTTTACAAAGAATTGTTGATAATGGAGATACAGTATTAGTTATTGAACATAATTTAGATGTCATTAAAGTTGCAGACTATATTATTGATTTAGGTCCAGAGGGTGGAGATGGTGGAGGAACCATTGTAGCGAAAGGAACTCCGGAGGCAGTCGCACAAGTAGAAACTAGTTATACGGGACAATTCTTGAAGAAAATGTTGCAAAAAGTTTAATTGGTAATAAAAACCCGTTTCTTAGATATAGAAACGAGTTTTTATATAGTTATGAAATAAGATAATATTTATTGTGAAAAGAAAACAGTTAATTTAGAAAAGCCATTGTTTAAGAGTGTAAAATCTATCACTTGAATATACAGTCTAATTGAAATTAGCTCATTACAGATTATTTTGTTCTATTTTTCTCCTAGACTTTTCTTGACAAAAAACAATCTCGATTATATACTTATTATAGTAGGTGACTAAGATATGGATATAGAAAAAAGAAAAAAACAACATATGATTATCATGGGGTTAATTGGAGTTATTTTTGGAATGACGATTGGTTATTCAGTTTTGAATTCGCTTTTAAATATTAATGGTACTAGTGAGATTACGAGTGATTGGGATATTCATTTTGAATCTATTGAGGAAGGTACTATGGTTGGCGCAACAACTATAGAAGCTACAACAGATAAAGGAACAACGGCTACTTTCAATGTAGATTTAGAAAAACCTGGTTCTAGTGCCGAATATATTGTAACTGTTAAAAATGGTGGAACAATTGATGCGGTTGTAGATAGTATTACTGGAGTAGATGAAATTAATCAAGCATCTCCTACCGATATTGTATATAGTGTAGAAGAATTATCACCTGGTGAAACTTTAAATAGTGGAGCATCTAAAGAATTTAAAGTAACAGTAGTTTGGAAATCAACTGCGACAGAAATTGTAAATAGTAATAAAAAAGCAACTATTAATGTAAATTTTGTTCAAAAAACAAGCTAGAGATTTATTTCTCTAGCTTTATTTCATAATTGGTTTTTGTTTATATTCAGCTTCAATTAAAGCTTGTTTATCATCTTCATCTAAAATAGACGCATAGGTACAAGTTGCTCGAAATTCCATTTCTAACATTTGGTTCATTTTTTTAAAAGTGGTAATAATAGGTAAGTCTATTTTCTTTTTATATGTATTTAAATAGCGTTGTCCTTTTGAAGAAAAACCAAGAACGCGAATATATTTTAATTTTCTTAAATCATCCGCATCATCTTTACTAAAGTTACACAAAATATGTGTCAACATTCTTCCAATTTTTTGATAAGTATAACGTTTTGTTTTAATATTCTCTATAAGTTCTTCATATGTTTTAGACATCACGATAAATTTTTTCATACGAGCGCCTAATCCTTCATCTACAGATTGATACATATCTAAGTCCTTCATTTCAGTTAAGATTTTATATTTTAGAAAAGGATAATAGTTTTCAATAGTGTGATAAGGTTTGATATATTGTAATGTTTCTTTGGGAACGTAGGCACTAATATCTTGTTTTTTCTTTAATGCCTCGCGAATACTTGAAGCACTAGTAATAGAGCCAGTTAGTATTTTACTATGATAGTCATTGGTACGTTTAATACATATTGGTTTAATGTTTGCTTTTGTTTCAATAATTTCACGTACATAACTAAGACCTAAAATATCATTAGGTGTGTCGATTGTAAAACCAGTTATATTAAATAGAGCTTTTGATAACGCAGTAGGATAATTAAGACCTTGATCTAAATAGTTTTTTACTTGCTCGTCATATTTTTCATCGTATAATTGAGTATTTGCTAGTGTAATAAATTTTTCGATATCTCCACATTCACTACCAAAAACTAAGGTATCAACATGAAGAGCTTTTAAAAGTCCAATACTTCCTTTCGCAAAGTAATCCGCACTTTGTGTGGCGAACGGAAAAGGAAGTTCTACTACTAAGTCGACACCATATGTTAAAGCAATCTTTGTTTTGTCCCATTTTTGAATCAAGCTACTTTCACCACGTTGTAAAAAGTTTCCACTCATAATTAAAATAATAGTGTGATCTGGACATAATTCTTTTACTTTTTCTAAATGATAAATATGTCCGTTGTGAAACGGATTATATTCACAAATAATTCCAACTGCGTTCATAACATCACCATTCTTATTTTATCACAATTTGAAGTTTATGAAAAATATGTTA
This sequence comes from uncultured Bacilli bacterium, assembly GCA_944332155.1. GTDB lineage: Bacteria > Bacillota_I > Bacilli_A > RF39 > UBA660 > Pelethosoma. The sequence continues at coordinate 9,293 of CALVJM010000001.1, read as the reverse complement.
CAATAGTTTCACAGGTTGTTGTAACTAGTATGTAATGACTCTATTTAGTAATAAAATGAAAATGTTTATTAAGAAATTAGTAAGAAAAGAATTGTTAAAAATAGAGACAAATTAATAAATACTATATTTGAAATAATTTAAAATTATTTTGTAAAATATGATTAGATGAGATTATGATATAGATAAGTAGTGTAATTGAACCAAATGCAATAATTACACGATGACCATCACAATGTGTAAATAGTCATTGTGTTTAGATGTGTATTAATTAAATCATAAGGAGGAATAATATGATTCAACCACATATATCTTTAGAAGGTTATAATAGATTATCTTCAAAAGAAAAAAGTCTTGTGTTTCAAGAGCTAGCGCATTGTATTTTGGTTATTCATCCAGAATATTTAAAGGAGGCGCAAGAATTAGAAACTGTAGATATTGTTTACGATATTAAAGAGATGATAGAGAATTCAAATAGTGAAACAAACAAAGTTCAAAAGTACATTAAGAAAATCAAACGTTAGAACTTGCATTTTTTCCTACTTTTCAGTATAATGTGGGAGTGGTGATTTTATGAAATTTGATTTGATTCGTTTAAAGAGCGGAGTAGAAACTTATATTCCCATTGATTTGAATTATTCTTTTTCAAAAGAAGAGTTACAAGGAACAGAAATTATTTCTTTGGAAAATGTATCAATTGTAGGTGAAATTACAAAGAATAGTTTCGATGAATATGAAGTATCTGCTGATATTAAGGGAACGATGATTTTACCTTGTTCAATTACATTGAAACCGGTTAATGTTCCATTTGATATCGAAATTAATCAAAATGTATCAGATTTTATAGAAGAAACTGGCGAAAATTCCATTATTTGTGAAAATACTCTTGATATTTTTCCAATTATATGGGACAATATATTAATGGAAATTCCTATGAAAGTGGTTAGTGATGACATCTCTGATCGAACCCTATCAGGGAATGGATGGAAAGTGGTTTCTGGAAAAGAAGAACCTAGTATAAACCCAGAACTTGAAAAATTAAAAGATTTATTATAAGAAAGAGGTGTGAACATGGCTGTACCATTTAGAAAAATTAGTAAAACAAGAAAAAGAAAACGTAGAACTCACTACAAAATTTCTGCTGCTGGAACAGTAAAATGTCCAAACTGTGGTGCGACAATTCGCCCACACAGAGTTTGTAAAGAATGTGGATTTTACGATGGAAAAGAAGTTGTTAGTAAAACAGAAGCTGCTGAATAAGCAGTTTTTTTCTTTACAAAAGTTTATTTGAAAGTTATAATTAATAATAGGTGATACTATGAAATATAGAGGATTTACATTAGTAGAATTATTAGGTGTTATTGTTATACTTGGAATTCTTGCGGTTATTGCTTTTCCAGCGATTATTAATCAGGTAACAGATGCCAGAGGTGAAATTAATGACTCTAATACTTTATTGATTATTGATGCTGCTGAAAATTATATATTAGATTATGCCGATCTTAGTGAAACAAATGGCCAACAATATTATTGTGTGACTTTAGAACAATTAGTAGATGAAGGATTATTAAATGAACCTGTTAAGAATGCTGAAACTGGTAAAAACTATAATTTGGCAAAAACTTCTGTTCGTTTAAAATATACAGGTAATAGTCGTTTTGAAGGGGGAGAAATCGGTCCTACAACAACGTTTTCTTGTATAAAATTGGAGGTTGGATCATAATGAAAAAAGGATTTACACTGGTAGAATTACTCGCAGTTATTGTCGTTTTGGCCGCAATTTCTTTGGTGATTATTCCAGCTGTTAATGGTAATTTAAATCGTTCTCGTGAACAGTCTTACGATGTTCAAGTGAAGAACATAGAAGAAGCTGCGAAAAACTGGGCTGCTGATCATATAGGAGCGTTACCTGATAATGGAGATACTTATATTTTAACTTTACAAGATTTACAGGATGGAAATTATATTAGTAAGGATTTAGAAAATCCAAAAACACAAAGACCATTCGATGGAAGTTTACAAATAATGATCAAAAATAATAATGAAAGTTATGTTTATAAAGTGATTGAATCGTAAAATACTTGATATTTTTAAAATTCATGATATAATCTAATTATTAACTTAAAAGCGAAGAAGAGAAGTAGTACTTTGTGGAGAAGTTTATAGAGAGTCTATGGTTGGTGGAAATAGACAATGGATCCCTTAGGAATTCACCTTGGAGCTTACTAATATAGTACGGTCACGCGTTATAGTGTCAAGATAATACATTGTATTATGAATTAAGGTGGTACCACGTAACTCACGTCCTTATTGGATGTGAGTTTTTATTTTATTGGAAGTGTTTTTTTGTTTAGGAGGTTATAAAGTGAAACGATTTCCTTTTATAAAAGATGATGAATTATATATTTATGAATTACAAGAGACAAAAGAATCGCAAAAATGGTTGTATGAAATTTTTTACTACTATACTTTTTTAACGACAGATGATAAAGAAGAAGCAATTTCTGCTTTTAATTGTTTTTATCAAAAATATGCTGATATAGTTGATCCATCATGCACGTTGAAAATATTTCAGAACGAGAATAAGTTTAATGTTATGTATTATCCATCTATATTACATTCTATAATAGAGAGTGGTACCATTCCATTAGATCAAGTAGTTGAAGAATTAAAAAAACGTCATGAAGAGTATGTTATTGCTTTTATAACTCATTATTTATCTTCCGCAACATGGAAAGATGATAGATTTTATGGAGATAAGATAGAATTTGAATTAAAACTTTTTAATGAAGGAACTTTTCCTCTTCATCCAGGCAGTGAATTTTTTAGACATCACAAATATGTTGTTCAAGAATCATAACTTAAAGAAGTAGAGTTACAAGAACAATTACTACAATACTTATTTCCTTATAAAGTATGGAAGAAAACAAAAAATGGTATAAAATTTTTAGATTTTTATGAAGATGATTTGAAAATTGCTGAAGAAAATACAGATTCCTTTAATCGTATGTTAAATCAAAATAGAGAACAATTCAAAATATTAAGAAAGTAGGTAGAGATTGTGACAAAGTTACCAGTTATAATAAATCAAGAACTTTATATTTATGAAGTATCTCCAACTAAGGAGGCAAACACATATTTATCTTTTTTAGAGAAGGAACTTCAGGAATTTTATGAGAAGGATTATATGGTAAAAGATTATTTTAAAAAACAAGATTATTTTAGGTTGTATAAAGAGATTGATGTAAAAGGAAAATTACATGTTCACAAGATAGAAAAGATTGTAAATAATACAGAATCTAAGGGGACAACTTATAAAGTTTTAGTAAAAAAGGAACCATTTTTGGTTACTGTTTTAAAAGATATGATGCAATCGCATTATATAGATTTAGATGATTTGATGCGTTTGATTAGTGATTATAAATGGGGACAATTCTATCCGGAAAAAATGAATGAAGCCTTTACGGAAAAAGAACAATTGCTTGGAATTGAGTCTTTTCGCACAATCATAAATCAATACTTTCATCTTCTAGATTGGAATAAGAATAATTATGGACGATATTCTGAAAAAGATATTGAATTATTGAAGTATACAGAACAAGACTTACAAATAGCTAAGAAAAATAGGCTTTATGTTTCCTTTTTACCAGAAGAAGTGGAAAAAAGAATGATTAAGAAATAGAATTAAAGGAGGAGAAAAATATGAATGAAAAAATAAATAGTTTAAAACAAGAAGTAGAACAAAAATTAAAAAGTGTTTCTACGATGAAAGAGTTAAATGAAGTAAAAACATTCTATCTAGGAAAGAAAGGTCCTATTAGTGCTCTTTCTAGTATGATGAAAGATTTGAGTGTAGAGGAGAAAAGAGAATTTGGTTCGGCTTTAAATAAGTTAAAACAAGAAGTGAACTTGATGATGGAAGAAGTTCGTATTCGTTTAGAGGAAGAAGAATTAAATCGTCGTTTAGAAAAAGAAAAGATTGATGTGACGCTTCCAAGTACGAGTGTTCATTTTGGTAGTGTTCATCCTCTTACGCAAGTTATTGATGAGATTGAAGAGTTATTTGTATCGATGGGATATGATGTAGTAGAAGGTCCAGAAGTGGAAACAGATTTATATAACTTTGAAAAGTTAAATTTACCAAAAGGACATCCGGCGCGTGATGCTCAAGATAGTTTCTATATTACAGAAGAACTATTACTTCGTACTCAAACCTCTCCGGTTCAAGCACGTACGATGGATGCGAATACGGAAAAAACACCAATTCGTGTAATTTGTCCTGGAAAAGTATATCGAAGAGATGATGATGATGCGACTCATTCTCATCAATTTACCCAAATTGAAGGTTTAGTGATTGATAAAGATATTTCTCTAGCCGATTTAAAAGGTACGTTAGAAGTATTCGCACGTAAGGTGTTTGGTGAAGATCGTGAGATTCGTTTGCGTCCTAGTTTCTTCCCATTTACGGAACCATCTTTAGAAGTGGATGTTAGTTGTATGAAGTGTGGAGGAAAAGGATGTTCCGTTTGTAAAGGTACAGGATGGATTGAAATCCTAGGTTCTGGTATGGTTCACCCTAATGTTTTACGTGCTTGTGGATATGATCCAGAAAAATATACAGGATTTGCTTTTGGTATTGGGCCAGAACGTGTCGCTATGTTAAAGTATGGAATCAGTGATATTCGTGCATTTTATACCAATGATAAACGATTCTTAGAAGATTTTAATCGTGTGAAAGGGAGTGAAGAGTAATGCGTGTTAGTAAGAATTTCTTAAATGATTATGTAAAAGTAGATGACTTAGATTTTCACGAACTGGCAGAAAAAATGGTTTTCTGTGGAAATGAATACGAAAGTATTGAACGATTAAGTGACGCAACTGGATTAGTGATTGGTGAAGTTGTAGAATGTGTCGATCATCCTGAAAGTGATCATTTGCACATTTGTCAAGTAAATACGGGAAAAGAAACAAAACAAATTATTTGCGGTGCACCTAATGTTCGTGCCGGATTAAAAGTTATTGTTGCAGAAGTAGGAGCTGTATTACCTGGAAATATTACGATTAAAAAAGCCAAACTTGCTGGATTAGAATCGAATGGGATGATTTGTTCTTTAGAAGAGTTAGGACTTGATTCGAAATATTTAAGACCAGAAGATAAAGAAGGAATTCATGAATTACCTTTAGACGCACCAGTCGGTGAGGATGCGATTCATTATCTAGGATACGATGATGAAGTGATTGATTTTGAACTAACTGCTGATCGTGCGGACTTAATGAGTATGTTAGGAATGGCTTATGAAGTAGGGGCGATTTATGATCGTAAAGTAACTTATCCAGAAACGGAAGTAGAAACGATTTCAGAAGATGTCAGTGAGGTTCATACATTAAGTGTAGAAACGAAAGATTGTCCAATTTATTTAGGACGTATGGTTCGTAATGTACAAATTAAAGAAAGTCCAATGTGGCTTAAGAATCGATTAATGGCGAGTGGAATTCGTTCGATTAATAATGTAGTAGATATTAGTAACTATGTTATGTTAGAGTATGGACAACCACTTCACTTCTTTGATAGTGATGCTTTAGGACGTGATGTTATTGTTCGTAATGCGAAAGAAATGGAAGAAATGACGACATTAGATGGAAACAAACGTGTTCTAGGACCTGATGACTTAGTGATTGCGAATAAAAATGAAGCTGTATGTTTGGCTGGAGTCATGGGTGGTTTAAATACAGAAGTAGAAGAGAATACGAAAAATATCTTTATTGAAGCTGCTATCTTTGATGCTTTAAAGATTCGTAATACTGCAAGACATATTTTACGTAGTGAAGCAAGTAGTCGATATGAAAAAGGAATTGATCCCAATCGTACCCGTATGGCGATTGATCGAGCTTGTTACTTGTTAAATAAATATGCTGGTGGAGAAGTATTAAGTGGATGTTTAGTCCATGATACGACAAGTAAAGAAGATAAGAAGATTTCGATTACCTTAGAGAAGATTAATCAAGTACTTGGAATGGACATTCCAAAAGATAAAGTAGAAGAAAGTTTACTTCGTTTAGGATTTACCTTTGAAGGAAATGATCCTTATGTTGTATCCATTCCAACACGTCGATTAGATGTTAATATTAAAGAAGATTTAATCTCTGAAATTGGTAAGATTTATGGTTATCACAAAGTGATTGGTAAATTACCAGTTGTAGAAGAAAAACCAGGTACTTATTTACCAATGTCTAAAATGATTAAGAACACACGTAAATATATGAATGGTGTAGGTCTTAATCAAGTCATTACTTATTCTTTAACAAGTTTAGATTTAGTCGATAAATATGTTATGAATAAGGGAGATAATATTGTTTTATTAAATCCTCTTAGTGAAGAAAGACGAGTACTTCGTAAATCGATGATTCAATCATTAATTGATGTTTATGATTATCATCATTCTCGTCATATGGATGATCTTCAAATCTTTGAATGTGGAAAAGCTTATTATCAAATTGAAGATGAGATGATTGAAGAAAATTTAGTTACGGGATTACTTAGTGGAACTTATCTTTCTACATCATGGAAACAAGACGCTATGGTCTCTGATTTCTATCTAGTAAAAGGAATTGTAGAAGGCTTCTTAAATTATTTAGGATTAAATCGTCGTTATCAATTTAGAACCAACGATTTAAATAAAGATCTTCACCCTGGTAGAAGTTGTTCCGTGTATGTAGATAATGAGTGTGTAGGATATCTTGGACAAGTTCATCCTAAAAATCATAAGAAAGAACTTTATGTTTTTGAACTTAGTTTAGATAAATTATTAAGTAAAAAAGTTCGTATGGTTAAATATAAAGAAATTAGTAAATATCCAGTGGTACATAAAGATGTGGCATTTGTTGTTAATATTGATACACCATCAGAAGAATTAATGAATGTCATTAAGAAAACAGGTGGAAGATTACTTACTGAGGTTACTGTTTTTGATGTATATAAGGGAGAAAATGTGGCAAGCGATGAAAAATCAATTGCTTATGCCTTAACTTTCCAAGATCAAAATCGTACTCTTGAAGATAAAGAAGTAACAGAGATTTTCCATAAGATTATTGAAAATGTTGAGAAAAAGTGTAATGCAAAATTAAGAGATAAATAGGAAGATGTTTCTTCCTATTTTGTTGTATAATAAAAGTAGGAGGGGATGATATGAAAATTGTTGTTTTGCTTGCGAATGGTTTTGAGGAAGGAGAAGCTTTGTTTCTAACGGATGTACTAAGAAGAGCGCATTTTGATGTGGAGTTGGTAAGTACTACGGGAGATCTTATGGTAAAGGGGAGTCATCACATAAGAGTTCAAGCTGATACTTTACTAGATGATCATATTTTAGAAAGTGATGCCTTATTATTACCTGGAGGACAACCTGGAAGTAATCATTTAAGGAATCATCTAAAGGTGATAGAGTATGTAAAAGCTTTTAATGAACAAAAGAAGTTGATTGGTGCGATTTGTGCGGCGCCGATTGTTCTACACCAAGCAGGTATTATAAATAAGCGTTCTATCACAAGTTACCCAGATGAAGATTATAAGAAATTATTTGTAGATGCAGAATCTCATTATGTAGAAGAAGATGTTGTCGTAGATGGAAACATCATTACGAGTAGAGGTCCAGCACTTGTTTTACCATTTGCCTATAAGATTATAGAAGTATTAGGTCAAGATAGTACACCTATAAAAAGAGGAATGTTATATAAAGAAAGTAAATGATGACCATTTACTTTCTTTGAATGATTTATTTTTTAATCTTTTCTTTTTGATTATAATCTTTTGATTTTTGAATTATTGTGTTTGGTTCTATAATTTTTCTTTTTACTAATTCATACCTGATCTTTTTTAAGTTCTTAGATATGGTTCTTGAAATATTAATGTAGTTACAATCAAACATTTTAGCTATTTTTTGTTGTGAATGTTTGTCATTTTGACCAAATCCAAAATAAAGTATAATTATTTTTCGATCTCGATCCGGTAAATCATTTATTATTTCTCGGATTATTTGATAAGTAACATTATCCATAATTTCTTTATTTATATCTGTTTTATCACAAATGGTATCGATTATTTTAAATTCATCACCAGAACCATCATAATAATGTGTCTTATCTAGACTGATTAGATGTTGTTCTTTTTTTATTTTCCTTAAAAATATTAAAATTTCGTTATCGATACATCTCACCGCATAAGAAGAAAATTGGATTTTTTTAGCAGGATTAAAGGTTGTAATAGCCTTCATCAATCCAATATTTCCCACAGATACTAAATCTTTTTTGTCGTAATTAATATTTTTAAATCGATTTAATACTTCATTGAAAACTAGTTTAATGTTATGTTCAAATAGTTTTTCCTTTGCTTGTTCATCCCCTTCTTTTACTCTTTTAAATAGTTCGTTGCTTTCTTTCTCTGTTAAAAGTTTTGAAGCTATATTTTTCACAAATAATTGATTTTCATTCATAATTATGCCTCCCGAATATATCATATCATTATTGATTTTTCTATATTATATCATATTTTAAAATAAAACGAGTGACTAATCATCATTCGTTTTAACTTTTTAAGTAGTCTTTATAATGCCTTTCCATGAAATCATTATAAGCATTATTTTCTAAAATTAAATTAAATTTTTTAATTGGATATTTACGATTTTTTGAAGAAATGACTTTTCTTAAGAAATATCTTGTAAATTCAGGATTACGAATTAAGAAAGGACCTACTAAATACGTTCCATAGAAATTCTTTTCTTGAATTCCTTCACTAGAAGAATTAGGATAACTTCCGGTTCCTTTTAGCACACGGAATAGTGGATGATCATTTTCTAAAAGAACACTACGTTGATTTTGGAATCCTAAAATAGGTTTCTTAATGAAAGAACATTCAAATAAAGCTTCATCTACAATTTTGAAATCTTCTTGTTTAGCTTCATAATTAAATAAGCCAACACCACGATGTTTTTTACCATTTTTATCTATAATATTTTGGCCAAATAATTCAATAGCATTCCCCGTTATCAAAAAGAATTTATTGTTATTATAATATTCTTCAATATCTTTTTTATATTTACGTAAATGTTTTAAGCAGGTGAGTTGATTTTCTTCGGTTCCCATACCGATATATACGATATCATAATCATTAAATTTTAATTCATCATCAATCGTTAAAAATTTAACGGTTACTTTGATACCTTGATCTTCTAATTGTTGCTTTATGATTTTTACATTTCCATTTTCACCATATAGATTTAATAAATCATAATATAAGTGGGCAA